>NZ_BCPS01000048.1:0-22014 GCF_016586185.1 Paenibacillus sp. EPM92 | reverse complement strand
AGAACGCTTCGTAATGTACCACATTCAAATCGTTATTGCAACTTGTTTTTTTCTTCCATTCAAGGGGTCTAACCACATGCTCAGAAGCGCTCAACTTGTTTGCATTCGCCGATTGTTTCAACGGCCGAATCGTAATGTATCACATCCGATTCGATTTGGCAACTGCGTTTTGTTCTTCCATTCAAGGGGTATATCCACCATGCTTAGAAGCTTTCAACTCGGGCTGCGTCCGCTGCTCTTTCAAACAGCCGGATTCGTAATGTACCACATCCGATTCGATTTGGCAACCGTGTTTTTGTTCTTCCATTCAAGGGGTATATCCGCCATGCTCAGAAGCTTTCAACTCGGGTTGCATCCGCTGCTCTATCAACAGCCGGAATCGTAATGTACCACATTTGATATTCGTTTGCAAGTGACAGTTCTCTCCTTCTGCTCCAGCTTGCTTGGCGCCGTAGACGCTGCAGACGATGCCGGCTCAGCCTGCTATGCTTTCCCTCACCCGACAAGACCCATGAGCGCCGCCCCGCAGGCTGCGGGATCCGGCAGCACAACGCCCGGCATCAACGGAACATGGATTGTCGATGTGGATCTCCTCCTCATGCTGTTTCGATCAATTGGTAGCCATGTGCTTCAAGTTGACCGGAATCAAACGCCTGCGGCCATGGCAGCCCGCTGCTCCTCTGGTACAGAATTTCGATGCTGTGTGCCGGGAAGCTCACCCACCAACTCGTAAGGCATGCACAGCGGCACGCCTGTGCGCGGGTCGGGCACGATGTCCGCCTCAATTCCGAATACCTGACGAAGTACATCCTGCGTGACTACCTGCTCCGGCGTCCCTTCGCTCACCACTCGGCCGCTTTGAATCGCAACCACGTGCTGAGCATAGCGGGTCGCATGATTCAAATCATGCACCACCATAATGATAGTACGTCCTTCTTCCGCGTTCAGCTTCTGCAGCAGCTTCAGCACCTCGAGCTGATGCGCCATATCCAGGAAAGTGGTCGGCTCGTCGAGAAACAGAATATCCGTCTGCTGAGCCAGCGCCATGGCAATCCAAGCGCGCTGCCTCTGTCCGCCGGATAACTGATCGACAGGTCGGTCTGCAAAATCCCCCATGCCCGTCACTTCGACTGCCCAATGAATAACCTCTTTGTCCTCCTTGCTCAGCGAGCCGAACCCCTTCTGATGCGGAAACCGTCCATAAGAGACGAGTTCCTGCACAGTCAGCCCGTCAGGGGCCGTCGGATTTTGCGGCAGGATGGCAAGCTGCTTCGCTACATCCTTAGTCGTCTGCTGATGAATCGATTTGCCGTCCAGGAAAATTTGCCCGCCCTTGGGCTTCATAATCCGCGCCATAGATTTAAGAATGGTCGACTTGCCGGAGCCGTTGGCGCCTACGAGGGCTGTAATTTTTCCATTCGGAATGGATAAATTCAATCCTTCGACAATCAGGCGGTCATCATAAGCTACGTCCAGCTGTTTGGTAAATAAGCGGGTCATTGTATATCCTCCTTCAATGTCATGCTTTGGAATTGGCAAGCAGGTATAAGAAATAAGGAACGTATAATAAATAGCGTTACACGGAGTGTCAATAAAACTTGGAGAGACCAATTATCCCGATTCGTAAGACTTTAATTGTATTTCGATTTCAGTTCATTTGTCAATAATGATTCTCATTATCATCTCTTATCATAACCTGATGCACGCCTATTGTTGCAGCTTGCTTTGATGCGATGTTGCCGGCGGCAGCGAGGCGTTTTAGCTGATCCTGCATAAGGCTGGTATAATAGATCAAAGCGAACATGAAGAACACAGATATCCTTATCGGGAGGTTACAGGATGGACGCGAAAGTCGAGCAGACGTTAGAAGCGGCTTTAAAAACTGGAAGTCTATGGCGGGGTCGGAAAACGATGAAGCGGAATCGACTGCGGATGAATTTGAAGCTTCTTTCTATAAGTTTATCGATGCTGTACGCGAGTGGGTTTACGGGTTAGATCAACGACCGCAGACACTCGAGGAATTGGCAGAGCTGCCTCTGATCAAGCATATTCTCGATCTGCTTCCGGAGCCGCTCCATTTGAACTTTGAAACCGAGGCCGAACTTATCCTTGAACATAAGAGCAGAATCGACGAGGACAAGTATGATTAAATAGAATCGTTCTCTAGGCATATCTGTTCTTTGTATCTTATGAAAATGAACAAGGGACTTCCCGCCATCGGGAAGTCCCTTGTTCATGCTTACAGCATTTCTTTACCGGTTTTGAATATCGGGTTTAGTGATGATCAGGATCAGGAGTTAAGATCTGGATATTGTCTATCCGCACGTTGTGCAAATCCCCTGTCATATCGCCTACGACGACCTCATCACCCTTGATGTCGACGACTGTAACCATTTCATACGACCTTAACTCGCCTGTTGCTTTGACGACGACAACCCGCATGCCTTCCATTAATTCCATGGTATCCTCTCCTTACTGGTCGCTAAGCAATCAGAGGGAATCCAGTCTTGATTGCATCCAATTACTTCTTGGCAGCGTCTTGAATCGTTTTTGGTGCATCGACTTGGTAGACGGTTTTCCAGGATTCCAGAATATTTTCTTTCGATACGGCAAGGGCAGGTACGGCAACATATGGAGGCGTTTCTTTGCCAAGCAAGGAATAAGCGGCCAGAATGGCTTCGGCAACGCCTTGGTCGTAAGGTAATTGTGCGCCGAGACCTTTGACCATGTCGCCTTGTGCGATATTAAGCGCAACGTTTGTGCCCAAATCAATAGTAGTGATGACCAGATCATTTTTGCCTGCCGAGCGTGCAGCTGCCAGGGCCCCTTCCGCAGGAGCATCCCATACGACAAAGATCCCTTTCAAATTCGGGTTTTTAGTCAGCATCGCAGAAGCCACTTTCTCGCCGTCATTGGGTCCTGCAATACCGCCGCGATCGACGATCTTGATGTTCGGATATTTTTCTTTGATCGTTTTCTCAAAAGCTTCCGTTCTTTGTTTGGTTACGAAGAAATCCGCATCGTGGAAAATAACGCCGATATCTCCTTTTTCACCAAGCGCCTTGGCCATAAGATTGGCCGCTTCAACGCCGTTTCCATAGTTATCCGCGGAAACTACACTGACATAATCTTTACCGTGCTCCAAACCGTTCGGTTTATTATCCATAAATACCAGCTTCACGCCCGCGGCAGCAGCTTTTTTAAACGCTTCTGCGGTGGAGACAGGATCAACGGGAATACTGATGAGGATGTTCGGTTTTTTGGTCAATATAGTCTCAATATCGGATACTTGTTTTTCCGGTTTAAAGTTAGCGTCCGTTTGCGCAATCACTTCGATACCCATCTTGGCAAATGTATCCTTGAGCCCTTTGACCTGCGCAGTCGACCAGTCGTTGCCGGCATAGTGCAGGGCAACGGCTGCTTTGTATTTTCCTTCTTTGATTTTCGCCAATTCTTCCGGAGTCAGCTTCAGCGTTTTGGCGGAGATGGCGCTTTCTCCATTCGGACCTTTACTTAAAATCTCTTTATCGGGAAGGCTCTGATTAATAGTCACTGGACCGTCAGGAGTAGTGGTTGCTGCCGGTGGCGTGGCCGCCGGCGTATTGCTGTTTGCTTCGCCGCCGGTTCCCTTGCTGCTGCTGCTTCCACATCCGGATAAGACGATGCTGAACATCAAAATGAATACAAAACATGCGGAAAATAATTTTTTCATTTTCGATAACCCCTCTTCTACATGAAATTTAGTTGCAAACACACACCGATGAAGCCAGATTCCCTTCAAGCTTGTTGCCCTTGCAAGAAAACGCTGTACTTTTGGGCGGCATTCCCCCTTTCATGCGTACCTGGTCAAGAAATGCTCTCAACCTTTTCCCAAGTGCCCGTTTTAGCGCTTTTGACGATGGCATCGATGATAAGCATGATTTGATAACCTTCCGCGAAGGAAGCAACGGAATCAGAATGGGTCATTTTCCCTTCTACGGCATCGTAAAAGTTCTGCATCATGTTTTTCAGGCTTTCCGTCCATCCCTCTTCATGCCCGCCCGGGTAATGAAGGAACGGAAGCACCTCTTTCTTCACGAGGCCGGGGTCTCTCAATACGGTTTCACTTGGTTTATCCCGGTACCTTATGGTCAGACGGAACGGTTCTTCCTGCTTCCAGGTGCCGGAAGCGACAGAGCCGTCTATATTCAAAACCAGGGCATTCTTGCTCCCTGCGGATACTTGGGAGACCGTAAAAACGCCTCTTGCCCCATTATCGAATTTGACCAATACGGAGCAATAATCTTCCGTACTGACATCAACCAGACTGGCATTTTCCTTTCCGCCGTTTTGGAAAGTTTGCTTTTCTTTTAGCGGTTTGTAGCGTTGAGGGATCATAATCGCCGTATCGGCCATGACTTCCGTAATTTTCATTCCTGTTACGTACTGCGTCAGGTCGAATAAGTGGGAGCCGATGTCACCGATGGCCCTTGTTTTTCCGCCGTACTCGGGCTCCAGCCGCCAGTTATAGTCCGTATCGTACAATAACCAATCCTGCAAGTAATTGCCGCGGACAATACGGATATCGCCCAGCTCATTGTCCCTCACCATACCGCGAAGGTGCTGAACCATGGGGAACTGTCTGTAATTGAAATTGATTCCGCTAACCAGATTTTTTTCTTTCGCCAAATGGTACAGTTCCTTGGCCTCTTCGCTTGTCAGCGTGAGCGGCTTCTCCGAGAGCAGATGCTTTCCATGCAATAAAATTTGCTTATTAATCTCGTAATGCAAATAATTCGGCGTACAATTATGGATCACATCAATTTCCGGGTCTTTCAATAAGTCCATATAATTGCCATAGGCTTTTGGGACATTTAGTAATTTTGCGCTTTGCTCGGCTTTGTCCTGACCGCTTTGCGCGATCGCAACGACTTCGACAAAACTGAGCCGTCTGACCGCTTCAATGTGCGCTTGTCCGATAAAACCGGCTCCCAGTATCGCTGCTTTTATTTTTCTCATGAGCAATCCTTCCTTGATTACTTACTGATCGCTTTACGTCCGAAAGCCACAGCGAGGATAATAATGAGTCCCTTTACGATCATTTGCTGGCTGACATCCAGTCCCATAATGATCAAACCGTTGTTGACCGTTCCAATCATCA
Source organism: Paenibacillus sp. EPM92 (assembly GCF_016586185.1). Classification (NCBI taxonomy): domain Bacteria; kingdom Bacillati; phylum Bacillota; class Bacilli; order Caryophanales; family Paenibacillaceae; genus Paenibacillus; species Paenibacillus sp. EPM92. The sequence goes on along the minus strand of NZ_BCPS01000048.1, from coordinate 16,874 downwards.
GCGACCCAATGACCGTGCCGATAACCGTACCTACGCCTCCAAATAAACTGGTGCCTCCTAAAATAACGGCTGCAATGACGGATAGTTCGTCTCCTTCGCCGAAGGTGTAGCGTCCGGAATGCATCCTTCCCGCATACAGCATGCCGGCAAGTCCTGCAAGCACGCCCGATCCGATCATCACGTACAGTTTCGTTCTGGCAACGTTCACACCCGAGAACTTTGCTGCGCTTTGATTTCCGCCTGTGGCCAGCGTTCTTCTGCCGAATGCGGTTTTACGCAATATCACATGCCCGATAAAAACGATCGCCACAGTCCAGATCAACAGAATCGGCACGCTTCCGACATCGCCAGATCCGAAGAAATACACAAACGTTTTGTCAATGATCGGCACAGGCGCCGTATTCGTTATCCACATCGCCATTCCTTTGGCTATCCCCATCATCCCGAGCGTGACCAGGAAAGAAGGGATAATGACCTTGGTCACCAGCAAACCGTTAATTAAACCGATAATGAACCCCGTCCCCAGGCCGGCTATGATCGCCCCCGGAATACCGAATCCAGCTTCCAACGCCATGGCCGACGTTAATGAAGATAGAGCCGCTATGGAACCGATAGACAGATCGATTTCCGCAGCACTCATCACAAAAGTCATCGCCACGGCCATGATGGATATGATCGCAGTCTGGCGAATAATATTCAACAGGTTGTTCGCCGACAAAAATCCGTCAGAGCTTAACGTGATTGAGAAGTAAATGAAAACGCCTACAAAAGCGATATAAACAATATATTGCCGCCAATTAAAACCCTGAATACCCGGGTTAGAAGCCTTGGATTGCATGCTGCAAATTCTCCTCCGAATTGATTTCCTCGCGCATAAATTGTTTGACGACTTTTCCTTCATGAAACACAAGGATCCGGTCGCTTACGGCCAAAAGTTCCGTCATTTCCGAAGATACAAGCAGAATGCTCTTTCCTTCATCGGCTAAATCACGAACCATATCGATAATTTCCGTTTTGGCCCGGATATCGATCCCGATAGTCGGTTCGTCAAGCATGATGATTTCCGGCGAATTGGCCAACCATTTGGCAAAAACGATTTTTTGTTGATTCCCGCCTGACAGCAAACGCGATTTCTTATAAATGGAGTCGGTTTTAATGTTTAATTTTTTGACCCATTCTTCGGACATTTGGTTTCCCTTCCTATCGTTGACAAGCACATTCGTAATCTTGGAAAGGGACGGAAGCAAAATATTATCTTTCACTTCATGATCCAGCACCAACCCTTGAACCCTTCGATCCTCAGGCACTAAAGCAAGTCCGTTATGGATGGCGTCTTTTGGCGACCGTATAGCGACTTTCTTTCCTTTTATATGAATTTCACCTTCGGTGATCGAATCGATTCCGAACAGCGCCCGCAAGGTTTCGCTTCGACCGCTTCCCATCAAACCGGCGATTCCCACAATTTCTCCATGCTTCAATTCAAAATCTATACCGTTCACCCGATCGTTTGTTTTCAAATTTTTAACTTGAAGGATAACCTTGTGGCTGGCCGGTTGTTTGCGCTGCTTCCATTCAAACTTATCCAGGTTTTTACCCGCGATGTGCTGAATGACGCTGTCCATATCCAACTCATTCGTATCCGCTGTGATAATGTGACGCCCGTCGCCCATGATCGTAATTCTGTCGCAAATCTGGAATATTTCTTCCATCCGGTGGGAAATGTATATAATGGAATAGCCCTTCCGTTTCAATCCCCCAATAAAGTCGAACAATATTTCCGTTTCCCGTTTCGTTAAAGAAGATGTGGGCTCGTCCATGATCAAAATTTTCGTTTCCTTGGCTAACGCCTTGGCAATTTCCGTCATCTGCCAGTACCCGACGCCCAGATCAGCCACCAGGTCATTCGGTTTGATATCAACGTTCAATTCCTCCAGCAGCTGCGCAGCCATTTGAACGCATTTCTTGTCATCAATAAAACCCCATGCCGTTCTTGGTTCTCTCCCGATATATATGTTTTGAGCGACGGTTAACGTGGGAATAAGACTGAACTCCTGAAAGATCATGGAAATCCCTTGTTTCTCCGCATCATTAGGCGTTTTGATTTGAACTTCGGCACCGTCCAAATGTATGCTGCCCGCATCCAACTCATATACGCCCGTCAAAATCTTCATTAAGGTCGATTTCCCGGCCCCATTACCGCCCATCAGGGCATGAACCTCGCCCTTTCTCAATTCGAAATGAACTTGATCGAGTACTTTAATTCCATTAAATGATTTGGAGATTTGGCGCATTTCCAGCATTGGCGTTTCCATTCGAAGTACTCCTTTATAGGATGACCTCGGGACGGGCGACCGTCCCGAACGCTATCCTTCTTATGCAAAATCTACATGTAAACGATCTTCACCCATTTTTCAGCATTGGCAGATTCCAGGATGGCATCACTGATAACCGCAATCCGATAACCGTCCTCGAAATTCGGAGACACTTCCGTATCGTTTACGATGGAAGAAATAAAGTCATGCGCTTCAATGATCTTGGTTTCTGTGTAACCAATGCCCAAGGCGGGAATCGGCCACAGTGCTTCGCCATACGGATGAGCCGGCCCCGTATAAACGGTGCGGAACCCTCTTCTGTCTTCCGGATCGCTGGAGAAGCATACTTGCAGTTCATCCCTGCGCTCATAGTTAAAACAGATGGAACCCAGCTCGCCATGGATTTCAAACGTAATAAAGTTATTCCGGCCCCACGCATTGCGTGTTGCTTCTATGCTGCCGATGGCGCCGTTATCGAATCGGAGAAGCGCGCTCACTTCATCGTCTACGTCTACCGCTTCCTTCCTCACATCGCTTCCGGCCTTCACCGTACCAAGCTTGTCAACAGAGCCGGATTGAACCGGACGTTCCTTGATCCAGGTTTGGGACGTTGCCAATACTTCGCTGATGTCCCCGACCAGGTAACGCGCCATATCGATAACGTGCGTTGCAATATCGCCGAGTGCCCCGGAACCGGCAACCGATTTCCGGAACCTCCAGGAGAGAGGCGAATTCGGATCCGCCGACCAATCCTGAAGATACGTTCCGCGGAAATTCAAAATTTTACCGATCGAGCCTTCTTCGATATATTTCTTTGCCAGTGCGATTGCAGGGGTGCGTCGATAGTTGAAGGCCACCATATGCTTCACGCCTGCTTCCTTGACGGCATCCAGCATCCGTTTTGATTCTTCTGCGGTACGGGCAAGCGGCTTTTCACAAATAATATGCTTGCCGGCTTTCGCAGCCGCAATGGCGATCTCGGCATGCGAGTCATTCGGCGTCACAATATCGATAATGTCGATAGCCGGGTCTTCTACCACGCTTCTCCAGTCGGTCGAATAAGATTCGAATCCATAACGCTCGGCGGCGGCTTTTGCCATTTCTTCGTTTATATCCACGACGGTTTTACGCTGAGGAAGCGCAGGCGCCGGCCAAAAAAACATCGGCATTCCCGCATAAGCGATTGAATGTGCCTTCCCCATGAAGCCTCCGCCGATCATTGCTATGTTTAGTTTACGCACGGTGTAATCTCCTTTGTTATGATGACTTACGAATAGAAACCGGCATTACCCGATGTTTAAACGCTCTTTCAAGTAGGCTTTACTAATCTGTGCGCCCTTGAATGGATCCTCGTAGCTGTCGAGCTCCACCGTGATCCAGCCTTCATAGTTCGCTTCACGCAAGATGGATACCATCTCCGCGAAATTCTGGTTGCCTTCTCCAAGCGGTAAGAAAGCGCCGGACTTGTAATCCTTGAAATGCACATATTTGATTCGATCCACATATTTTTTAATCACGGCTACGGGATCTCCGCCACCCGCTTCGATATGGGCCGTATCCGGGCATAATGCAATCGAAGTCAGCCCCATAATTTTGTCGAGCTGATCCGGTCCCTGCACACATGTGCCCAAATGCGGGTGGTAGCTTGGCACCAATCCGTATTTTTCCGCAATTTTCGCGCCCCGCTCCAAAGACTGTGCCAACTGCTCATAGTCCGATTCCTGAATGCCGCCCGCCCGTACGGCGCCTCCTCCAAACACAAGATGCTCCGTGCCGAACTCAGCAGCCAGTTTGGCAACCTTCTCGATTTTGTCAAACTCTTCTTCCAGAATATCTTTGAAAATAAAATTCGCCCCGGTATACACCCCTACCACTGCCAGGTCCAGACTTTTCAACAGCTGGCGAAATTCGTCCTGGCGATTCTCATACTGCATCAAATTTCCGTCAAACAGCTCGATGCCCTTGTATCCTGCGGCCGCTATATCCCGAAGTGCCTGCTCGGTCGAACCGTTGGCCAAGTAATAAAGATCTTTGACGGAGGTTACACCTGCGGGATGTCCGACTACACCGCCCCATGTATTTGTTTGGTAACCCAATTTCATTTCAAAACCTCCCCGGGATCATTAAACGCGTTCATTCATTGGCTTCCATTGCCTCCGCTGTTACTATGCGATCAGCTTTTCAAACCGCTCCTTCATCCATAAGCAGACTTGCCACAAATCCGCCACCGGCTGGCCCGTGAACGGCAGTCTCGGCATGTAATCCGGCGGTCCGAATTCCGGCGTGAACGTGAGCGGCCTGCCGCTATTTGCTCGCGCTTGAATAATCTGCTTCCACCAGTCTTCATGCGCGCTCAGTTCCGTCTTGTATTCGGGAGCCGCGGGATGGGGAACTTGTGGTCCTTGCGCATATCCGACCCGCGAGTGAACATGTATAGTCCGCTGGAAAGCCATCTCCAGGGATTCCTTCTGATCTTGCAGCAGCGATTCACACACGCATACCCAGTGACTAAAATCGGCCGTCAGCTTCAATTCCGGGAATTCCCGGAGGAGAGCCGCTGTCGTCCAAGGCGTAAACATGGCTCGTCCCCGGTGTGTTTCGTGTCCGACCGGAATGCCCAATCTCTGCTCGACGGCGAGCGCTTTTTCGAAAAATGCCGCCTGTTCGTCAAACGGCATTGCGTCTTTGGCGCTATGTGAATTGATCATGATCGGGGCCAGTGCCGCCGCTTGTTCCGTCTGCCGGCGAAACGATTCCGCATGATCGGGGCCCTCTGTGAACACCATCGAAACATAATCGAGCTTGTATTGCTCCAGCAGACTGCGGAACCGCTTCTCTTCCACGTTCACTCCACCGGTAATGGCCAGTTGGCTTGGTACGGGGGATTCAATTCCATGGTAGCCTGCGGCGGCAATCTGCTCGAACTGGCTCTCCAGAGAACCTTCCATCCCCCAGAGCGATTTGATGCTTTTTATTTTCATCATGGCCTCACCAGATCCTTTAGAAGCGCTTTCAGCTTCACGTCAGGGTTTTCCAAATCGTTCAGATCAGGTCTCGCTTGCTGTTGAATGAGCATTTCAGCGAAACGGATGTCCTTGGCAATTTTAGAGATCGGCCCAACAGCGCTGGCCGCGACTAACCGTCCGTCAGAGGTAAGATGGAAAAAGAACTTGCCGTCTTCGCCGATATTGCGGCTTACCATGATTTCGCCAAAGTCCGTCAAACCGGCCACTTGCAGCGTTTGTTCGTACTGATCGGACCAGAACCAGGGTACGACTGTATAAGCTTCCCCTGCGCCCATCATGTTACGAGCCGCTAGTGAACCTTGATCCTGGGCGTTACGCCAGGATTCAAGCCGAATTCGTCGGCCGTCATATAAAGCATGCGGGAAGGAGCAGCAGTCCCCGGCGGCAAAAATATACGGATCGCTTGTTTGGAGCCTCTCGTCAACCCGTATTCCATTCTCGATCTCCAGCCCGCAACCGGCAGCCAGCGTTATCTCCGGAACAGCGCCGATCCCGATAATAATAGAGTCGCATTCGATCGAGGTCCCGTCGGCAAGAACGATAGCCTGACGGCCGCCGTTGTTTGCTATGCTGTCGATGGTAACGCCCAATTTGAAATCGACGCCGGCGGCACGATGACGGGCTTCCACGATGTCGGCGATTTCCTTGGGCACACCCCGCGTCAGAATGCGCGGGCCCAGTTCGATGAGCGACACGGTACAGCCTCGCTCAACAGCGCTCGCCGCGGCTTCAAGTCCGATGAATCCGCCGCCGATGACCGCAACATGAGTCCCGGGCTGCAAACGCGAACGAAGCGACAGTGCGTCGGAAAACGTCCGCAGGTAGAGCACATCCGCGTTCTCGGAGCCTTCTAACGCGTACTTGCGCGGGCGGGCCCCTGTAGCAAGCAGCAGCCGGTCGTACGGGAGTTGCCGTCCGTCTTCAAGAATAACGGCACGGTTATTTCTGTCGATCTCTACGGCCATGCAGCCGGACAGGAATGTAATGTCGTGCTGTAACAGCTTCTCATCGTTCAGGATGAAAATCGGCGACGGTTCATCTTCGCCCAGCAGCAAATTTTTTGAAAGAGGAGGACGCTCGTAAGGCGCATGCTTCTCTTCACCGATTAGCGTGATAGGTCCGCTCCAGCCCTGCGTCCGCAGTTCGACAGCCGCACGCGCTCCGGCTTCGCCTGCCCCGATAATAACCATGCCAGCTTCGTTCATGACGATCCCCCTCAATCGACTTTGATGAAGAGCATACCCGCGTCAATCTTAACGGGATACGTCTTAATCGCGTCACAAATTGGGGCCCGCTTGGCTTCACCGGTTGTGAAATCAAGTCGGCCGTTATGCTTCGGACATTCGATGAGATTTCCCATCACCAGGCCGTCCGCCAGATGAACCTTCTCATGCGTGCAATGCCCGTCGGTCGCGAAGCAGTCCCCTTTGGCATTACGATAAAGCGCGTAGGTTCGGTCGCCATGATCAAATCGAACAACATCTTCTACATCGATATCTTCAACAGCACATGTTTTAATCCAGCCTTCGTTATTCATAAGTACCTCCATCATGTAATCGCTTGTAGGTTTGAACTGCTGCAGTGCGAATGACAGCCGGGCAATGCGAGGAACGATAAGCCGCCTGCATTGCCGCGGACTATTAAGCGCTTTCAATGCCGTCATTCAAGAGTCTCCTTGATGGAGAAATTTAAGTTTGGTCCCTGCGATGCTTTCCTGCTTACTCCGCTTTCCGCATGAGCGTCGCGTCAGGAGCTACCGTTCCATAGGGTGCCGGACCATATTTATACGGACGCGCGGTTTCGGGTAGCTTGCGCACGATGGTATAAGTAGGATCTTTACGCTGCTTCCGAAGCGCCGTGAAAACTTCCATGAGAGCCGCCCAGAGACTCGGGCTTGCCGGCGGGCAGTCCCCCTTCATCTCTTCATGAAGCTTGGGAAGGGCATGATAAGGAACCATTGGAAACATATGATGCTCGATGTGATAGTTCATGTTGCAGTAAAGGAATCGGATAATCGGATTCATATAAACCGTACGTGTATTCAGGCGGTGATCCAGAACATCTTCATTAAGCCCCAAATGCTGCGTCCAGGCGACAATCATAACGGCGTAGAAGCCGTAAAAGGTTGGAAGAACGATAAACATGGCCGGCAGTATGCTTCCCGTGTAAATACAAGCCGCTATTACCGCCAAAAAGATAAGTATCCATACACGAGCTTCCCAATACGCTTTCTTGAACTCGGATGCAGGAATATACTCCAGTTCCTCTTTATCCATCTTACCGAAGGCATGCAGCAAGACTCTTTTCAGGTCGATCACTCCGCCTATCAAGCGAAACAATTCCGCCGCCAACACTCGCCAAACCGGTGGTCTTGGGGCATGGATCTCGGGATCACGGCCAACAATATAGGTGTCGGTATGATGGCGGGCATGGCTCCAGCGCCAAGGCGTCGCCGGGAACAGGTTCATGAATGAAGCGATCTGATAAATCACTTCGTTCATCCAAGGCGTTTTGAACATGGTTCCATGACTGGCCTCATGCCAACGCGAGTTCCCTGGCAGCGCATACACGGCACCGTACGCTGCGAATGCCGGAATTGCCCACCATGTCCCCCAGGAAAGGTATGCCAGATAGCCGAGGATGCCCAGCAAAGCAAACCAGATGATCGTATCCCGGATGGCCGGTCCGTCCTTACGCTTCATGAGCTCCTTCATCTTTTGGCGGGGAATCGGGGAAGCGTACCATTCGGCCGACGCAATCCCTTTCTCCTGCGCCCGCTTATCCTCCGGTCCGCCGAGGCTATAATCTCTTCTGTTGATATTGACAGCCATAAATAACTCCTCCTTAAATCCATATTTCGTCAGACTGTTTTATTGCTTTTCATTGCATTGACCAATGCAGCGGGAGGTCTTTCACGCAATACTTCCTGCCACCCGGTCAACAGGTTGTCGGCCGTGATTCGATAAGGCGTAATCCCGATAAATGACGGGATTTTTTTGCCGATTAACGCATTAGCGGCCGCTAGAGCCATCGCCCTTCCCTGCTCATAAGGCCGCTGAGCGCTGAGCCCCTTGATCGGCCCGCCCATCGCGATGTTCATAGCTCCCTCATGATCCAAGTCCGCCGTTACAATACTGATGTCTTCGCGGTTCAATTCGCGTAAAGCGGCTAACGCTTCCAACGCCGGGCCTTCCCACGATACATATAGTCCTTCGATTTCAGGATGGCTTCGGATCATCTCATAGCACTTGTCGAAGGCTTTCTTTTCGTTGATGAAATTTTCGATCGCTACGATTTCCAGTTCGGGGAACTCCTCGCGCAACACCTGCTCTACGGCCATATCTCTTTGCTTTGTGGCAAAGAAAGAGGCGCCGTGCATGATTAATCCGATTTTTTTCTTCTTATTTTTGGTTAAATGTTCGCCAAGGATTCTGCCCGCAATTTGACCGTTCTCCCTCTGATTGACTGAGACGCAGGTCACATAATCGTCGCGGGTAAACCCATTCGGCACATTATCAATCAGAACAAGCTTCGTTCCTGCAGCGACAACTTCCCTGTAGCTTTGAACCGTCAAAATCTCATCGGCGGGAATACTGATCAGAACATCGGGATTCATCGTTAAAATACTTGCATGCTGCTTGATTTGAAGTTCAGGATCAAAGTGCGCATCCATAACGGCAAGAACTTTTACACCCAACTCCGCAAAAACGTCCTTGATCCCTTTTTCATGCAGCCTTGCCCAAGCAATGCCTGAATAGTGAAAAGAAATGGCTGCCGTATAGGAACCTGCTTTAATCTGTTCCATCTCAAAAGGACTCAGTTGCAAAACTTCGGGACTTTCCGCTTTTTCCCCAAGCGGCCCTCTGCCAATGCACTGCGTGGAATTTCTTACCCTCAGCCTGCTGGGAACGATCGTGTCCTCCGCGCTATCCTCCGAACCCTTTAACTTGTCATTTAGCTTCTCAACACTTTTCATGCCAATCTCTACAGGGTCAAACGCAGCGGTCGTCAGAGCGGGCTGAAGTAAATGACTCAGCTCGAACTCGTTAAAGCTGACCAGCGAAATATCATCGGGACACTTTATATTGTTGCTGTTGAATAATCTTAACAGCTCCAACGTCGCATTTTTATCTGCGCTGAGCACTGCGGTCGGCCGATTTTCGTCTGTAAAGATTTTGTCCATCATCTGTTTATCAAATTGATCATAGGCGCCAACGCCGATGACAAGCGCCGGATCAAACGGAATGCCGTTGTTTCGCAGCGCATCTTTATATCCGTTGAGCATTTGACGGTGCGTATAGCCATCCTTCAGCTCATGAATATAACAAACCCTTTCATGTCCGCTTTTTATGACATGATGCGCAGCCTTGTAGGCGTTCTCATAATAATTAATCACGACATTGCCAGTTTTTGAATCGCTTTCAAGATGATTGATGAATACGGTCGGCGTGCTCAATTCCCTCATCTTGAATACGTCTTCATTACTGTTCTTGTCAGGTACCAGGATGATGCCGCAAGGTTTCTCCAGCCTTATATAATCACGTATCGAACCTTTGTTCTGCGAGTTTAATATCACCACATGATAGCCGAACTCAACCGCTTTGCTTTTTATCCCTTTAATGATATTGACGTAAAAATAATCCTCTACATTCTCCACCAGACATAAAATCACATCTGAATGAAGGGCTTTCATATTTCGTAATACAAAGTTAGGCTGACCTTCCGATTCGTTTATGACAGCCAGCACTCGTTCCGTTAATTCTGCACTTACATATCTTGTTTTGTTGACCACATGCGATACTGTGGCGACCGAAACTCCTGCTTTTGCTGCGATGTCTTTTATCTTCATCGTCACTCACCAATTTTATTATTTACGTAAAAAATCGTATCAATTATTCGGCTTCGACTCTCAACACACCTCATTTCCTAACATTTAAGGGTAATTATAGGTGATTTGCGCAAATAAACGAGTTCATATGTCTTTTATACCATAAAACATACTTGTTCGTCTATATAATTTACGCAATTTTTTCCGCGTAATTTAAAGAAATTTATATTTTTCCTCTTCTTATTAGGTTGTTTTTCTATTTATTTTGATCATTCCAACGTTTTTTACGTAAAAAACATAATCGATAACATGATATTCAGTTCCAACTATGTTCATTATTCATTTTTTACGTAAAAAATTATCTTGGTAAAACTCGCTTGCGTAACACGAAATAGACTCTTTATATTAAGGTTTTTACATCGTCTCCCACATTGAGTTATCCGCACCTTAACGCTTATAATAAAGCGATAATAAAGTTTAAAGGAAAAGGTGTCATTCATGAGCATATTAAACGTAGAAAGACTAAGCCATGGCTTTGGAGACCGCGCCATCTTCAACGATGTATCCTTCCGCCTGCTCAAGGGCGAGCACATCGGACTTATCGGCGCCAACGGCGAAGGCAAATCCACCTTCATGAACATCATTACGGGCAAGCTCCAGCCGGATGACGGGAAGATCGAATGGTCCAAGCGCATGCGCGTTGGATATCTCGATCAGCATGCGGTGCTCAGTAAGGGCATGACGATCCGCGACGTCCTAAAGGGAGCCTTCCAATACTTGTTTGATATGGAACAAGAGATGAACGACATGTACGCCAAGATGGGCGAGGTATCTCCGGAGGAGCTTGAGCAGCTGCTCGAGGATGTCGGAACGATTCAGGATACGTTGACGAATCAGGATTTTTACATGATCGACGCCAAAATTGAAGAAACCGCCCGCGGACTGGGACTTACCGATATCGGACTGGATAAGGACGTCAACGACCTTAGCGGCGGTCAACGGACGAAGGTATTGCTGGCGAAGCTGCTGCTCGAAAAGCCGGACATCCTGCTCCTCGACGAGCCGACGAACTATCTCGATGAACAGCATATCGATTGGTTGAAGCGCTACCTGCAAGAGTACGAGAATGCATTCATTCTAATTTCACACGACATTCCGTTCCTTAACAGCGTCATCAACCTGATCTATCATATGGAGAACCAGGAGCTAAACCGCTATGTTGGCGATTACGACCACTTCCAGCAGGTCTATGAAATGAAAAAGCAACAGCTGGAATCCGCCTATAAGCGCCAACAGCAGGAGATTGCCGATTTGAAAGACTTCGTGGCCCGGAACAAAGCGAGTGTCGCGACGCGGAATATGGCGATGTCCAGACAAAAGAAGCTCGACAAGATGGAAGTTATCGAGCTCGCTAAGGAAAAACCGAAGCCACAGTTCAACTTCAAGGAAGCGAGAACGTCCGGCAAGCTGATTTTCGAAGCCAAGGATCTCGTCATCGGTTATGATAGTCCCTTGTCAAGGCCGCTTAACCTCCGTATGGAACGCGGTCAGAAGATCGCGCTTGTGGGTGCGAACGGGATCGGTAAAACGACGCTGCTGAGGAGTATCTTAGGCGAAATCAAGGCTTTGTCCGGCTCCGTTCAGCTCGGAGAGAACCTGAACATTGGTTACTTCGAGCAGGAAACGAAGGATGCCAACTATAACACATGCATCGAGGAAGTATGGAACGAATTCCCTTCTTTCTCGCAGTTCGAAGTGCGCGCGGCGCTGGCCAAGTGCGGGCTCACGACCAAGCATATCGAGAGCAAAATTGCCGTGCTTAGCGGCGGCGAGAAGGCGAAGGTGCGCCTCTGCAAGCTGATCAACCGCGAAACGAACCTGCTCGTGCTCGATGAGCCGACCAACCATTTGGATGTGGATGCCAAGGATGAGCTGAAGCGTGCCCTTAAGGCGTACAAAGGCAGCATCCTGCTGATCTCCCACGAACCGGAATTTTATCGCGATGTCGTTACAGATACATGGAACTGTGAATCCTGGACAACGAAGGTGTTTTAAACGGTATTCCTCGAAAGCTTGTCTGACCGTTAGTGGTAAGACAAGCTTTTTTTGCGAACATAAGCATGAGGCTCTTCTCCCTAACCAGCCTCCCATTCGAGACGGCAAAAGAGGAGGGTTCAGCACCCTCCTCCCCATGCTATGTTCCGACCCGTTGCTTCTGGAATGTGCTCCCCGGGTCCGGCCCACTTCCGTCAACTTGCCGATTTATCGATCTCAGTTACTATCACTCAACCGTATAATTGATGCGCTCCTCGGGAACTTTCAAAGGAACGATCAACTCATGCCCGGCGCCTCCGTCTTTGGCGCTGTGAATGTACAGGATTAACATCATGTTGGGCTGCGAAGCTTTCTCATAGCTGACGTCGAAGTGGAAACGGCCCCATGCCGGGGCGCCCTCTTCGGCCATTTCGTGCCCTTCGGCTAAAATAGTGTGTCCGTCTTCCAACGTCCAGCTAAATGCGGCTTCGAATACGCGGGCTTCGCCTTCGACCGTGAAGGTGGGGCCGACTTTTGTCCCCGGCAGGGGCGAAAATACGCGGAAGGCATCGTTTGCCGCCACAGGAATCGGGACGGTTTGGCCGGAGCGGGCGTCAATTTGTATAGTGACGGGTTGATCGACGGTTTCGTGTTGGACGAGTTCTACGTTCCAGTAGCCGTTCTCCGCATCCAGCGAGGCGGTTTTGACAGCCCATGCGGCGGTCGGCCCGGTTTGAAATTGCAGGGCGGCTTGCACGGCGTCCGTTTGACCGATCATGCCTTCGGGCACCTCCTTCGTATCATGCATGATGATTTTGGCGGCAACGGTCTGTGCCGGGTACGATTCTTTGACTGCCCCTGCATGCCACGCTTCCACTTGTGCGCCGACCGGCATACTCTCAGGCGAAACGTTACGGCCGCCGCTGTTCTGGAGCACCGTCCGCTCGTTTACGGTAAACCAAAGGCATCGATATAGGGGGCGCCGTTTTTTTCAACATAGGCTGTGATTAACCAACGGCTCCCTTCCTTTTGTATGATGCTCCCCTTGTCAACCACCTTGACCGCTGCCCTTTAGTTGAGAAAGAAGGAACGGGAACCGAAGCACCGTTCTGGTGCTCTCGATTCCCGTTCGTGAACAAAATGAGTTGTTTTCCCATCAACCTCTGTCCCCTGTTGAATTTTGGATAAACCATTGAATAAAGCACATAATATGTGCGTATATCAATGAAAGGAGATCCTCATGAGAAAAATTGTACCGTGTTTCTTTGTGTTTTCGTTATTTGTCAATGTTGATCTTTATGGTTTTCATCCAAATGTTGCAGCAGCGCAAACCGCACCACTTCCATCACCGGGAATGAAAGTGACTCAAACCAATACCGCTTTGGTGCTCACAGATCCGCAAAATGACTTTTTAAGCCCAAAAGGTGTAGCCTGGAATTTAGTAAAAGACAGCGTTGCTGAAAATCATACGATTGAGAACATTGAATTATTATTAAAAACAGCAAAGGAAAACAAGTTTAAAGTGTTTGTGTCCCCTCATTACTATTATCCCTATGACCAAAAATGGATGTTTGGGGGAGCTATGGAACATTTGATGCACGGTATCCACATGTATCAACGAAAAGGCCCATTATCGCTTGAAGGCTTTAAAGGCTCTGGTGCCGACTTTCTGGATAAATATAAGCCCTATATTGAAGATGGCCAAACCGTCATCACAAGTCCGCATAAAATTTTCGGACCTGAAGCCAATGACTTGGTTTTGCAGCTGCGAAAACAGGGAATTACCCGCGTTATTCTTGCAGGTATGTCAGGGAATCTGTGCATTGAATCTCATATGCGCGAACTCATCGAACAGGGATTTGAAGTGGCAGTGGTTCACGATGCCACAGCTTCCGCAAAAATAAACGACTTGGATGGGGATAAGGCCGCAAAAATAAATTTTCGTATGATTGCCAGTGCTTCATGGTCTACTAATGAGACTATAGATAAAATGAAAAATTCATAGGGACTGAACATGAAAATCCCCCCAGTTCAACGCATAGCAAAATTCTTACTTCGGAGTGGTTTACATTCTCCGCAAGGAATTCGGAATTGGGCAACTAAACATCGTGTCTGACTTAGATGGGCTCTCTTTTGCAATACACGTCGTTTTTCAGGAATACCTCCACAACCTTGACGAAATTGCTGAGAGGATTACACGGATTGAAAAAAGAAATCCACGATCAGGCTACTGAGAGTATCCATGCCCCTGAACGTTGATGGGAGCCCCGTTTGCGCTCGCCTTGCTGTTTTCTTCCAAAGTGCAACTGCTTATGCGTTTGTTTTTTCGTATTATTAGGCCAGCCAGAGTTTGGGGACAGCCCCTTATTTACGTCTACATATGGACAATCGGTTATCCAGTCACACGACTCACAATTTTTAGAACCGCATCTCTCGTTAATTTGTTTCCTCCGACAGCGATGAGGTTTACCGTAGCATGAGCTAGCGCTAATGGTATCTTGCAAAATTTCAACGCCGGACCTTCCTTCAGATCTGCGATATAAGAGTCGGCAAGTTGTAAATTGCGACGTGTGTATTGCTGCATCTCCTTGAATCCCCAGCCGTCAGGAAAGAAGTCAACGCCTCGTTTAAGATCTTCCTCTCGATTTCGGAGGATATTGACCGCCTGCAGTCCTCTTCCGAAGGCAACCGCCTTCGTTAGATCGGATTGCGTCCCGTCATGCCACAACCATAGTTCAGATAACATTTCTCCAACCATACCAGCTACACTATAGGTATAGCGGTCCAAATCCTCTTCCGTATGAATGCTCCACCCGTTCTGAACCCATTCGGCCATTTGTAACGACATCTTTGCGATGTAACGATATACGATTGGGGCTCCGGAGGTCGGACATAGCATCGCCCACTCATGAAGTTGCCTGGTAACTGCCGGTAATACGGCCCCATACGGCGATAGTATTTTTTGTGTTGCTTCGATAATATGCGGGGATTGGAATGCCTCGTGTATCCCGAGTAATAGTTCCACTTTCAATGGGTCTGTGAGTTCATCATGATCCTCGATTTCATCTATAGCCCGCATACACAGATAGGCAGATGTTACAGCCTCCCTTAATCCTAAATCCAATTGACTTATCGGAATATAAAAAGTACGGCTCGTTTTCTTCAACATGGTCATTGCATCATTCCGGACGACGTTATTAATGAGTATTCCCTCCAAGTATAAGCTTAGCTTTTAATTTTTTCATCGTTTAATTTCATGATAACATACATTGATATTGTCAATCCAAATCCGATAACCATTACTCTACTAAGCTGTCCGTTAGCGGAGAAGGCTGCCGATCCATTGCTGTCGGCAGCCTTCTCCAGAGCTTTATTGAGCTCTCGTATCTGTTCGTTCAGCTTTTAGAGGCTATACTATTTATTTTACTAAACTGAGGTAATGGAAGTCGATTATTATTTTTGCGGCAACGAAGCCTATTAGCCTGTACAAGCGAAAGGAGGAAGAGCATGGATAATGGAACTAGTCATACAGAAACAAAATTGGAGTCCACAGTTATAACAGCAGCTTAGAACGCAAACTAGTCCTGAAACCTGTCGAGCACGTATTGACGAATAGTAGTTAATAATAATGTAAGAAAGCGCATGTCGTTAAGGGTAAACCCCTGTGAGAGCATGCGCTTTCTATCTATTCGTCAGTGGCTATCTTCCGGTTATTCTTCTCTTCTTCTTCGACTACGTATTTCATCCCCCCATTTCGGGCATGATCCAAGACTATATTGACTTCCTTGGATTGTCCGGTTTTGGGATCGAATGAAGTGACTGTTTCCTTTTGCTCGTCCATCATTATTTCACCTCCGCATTTAGACTGCACATATTCTTGGGAGATCATCCATAAATCAGCCTGTTCCTACCAAGAATAACAGCCTATGTTTGTATCAAAGCGCCGCGACACAAACATGGGTGTATATTTAAATTGCCGGCAGCTTCAGCCGCCGGCATTTATTGTGCTGACGTTTTCCGCAATAATCGTCAGCAAATCTTTATCGAGATCAGAATCTACAAAGTGTACGAATGATATCGTAGAGATCAAGTCTTTACCATTGAATTTCCGTAGGCCATCCATTCTTTTTCGTTATTAACATGACAGCCTGCTATTCAGCACAGAAGGCTTAACGTGTCTCCATGTGCAAATGAGGACATCGCTTCTTTAACTCCGTCAAAAAAGCTTCTTCATCTAGGGGTGATATATGGATATAATCATAGCTGCCATAATTAATTTCAATTCTGCGGCTAGAGGTAGCCGCACTTGCCATCCACGATCGAATCGGCTTTACTTTGGCGATACTCTCGAAAGGAATAGATTGGGTTACCGGTCCAGTCCGAATAAACAAGTCACTTTCATTTAGCACGTAGTATGTCGCAGTCCATAGCCAGGCTAAAAAGCCAGCCATTGAATAGCAGAGAAGAAAGATTAAAGTTCCACCAATGATTCCCGCTCCTTCTTTGAAAAAAGGAGATAGACCACTGATAAGCAGCACAAGGATACTCGACCAAATCACGATTGATAGCCAGAGATCTCTCCTAGGAGAAAACTTCATAGAAACACTCTCCTTTCGATGATAGGTCATTAATAAAAAATGGGTACTCTGTTAGCGTTTATCATTTTCTTGGCAA
>NZ_BCPS01000047.1:0-21103 GCF_016586185.1 Paenibacillus sp. EPM92 | reverse complement strand
CCCCTTGGCAACATTATTGTATCCTCTGTCCCCGTAGGGGCTGCAATTTCTCCAGCCACGGCTTTTCCATTTGCTTAAGTTCCCAGCGCATGTCGATAACTTCGTCGGCTTCCTTTTTCTCCAACTCCTCGTAGGTGAAAGCTTCTGCCCCTAGTTCCTTCCAATCTTTTTGTAACTGGGAGTTTGCGAACCTCCCCATTTCCAATTGACCTTTAATGGTCACCCATTTGTTTTTTAGGTTGGGATAGCTATCTACATAAATTTTGCCGTTGACCTTATTTGTTATTTGTATTACACCCATGTAGGTCTTAAGCTGCTTGTATACTTCCAGAAGTTCCTTACGCTTATTCTTATCCATGTAATTCTCTCCTTAATATCCCATATCCTTTAACATTCTTGATAATGTGCGCAGCCTTTCCCCGATCAACTCATCATCATCACTCAGTGCTTGACTGAACAGTTTGATATCTTCGTGAATTTTATCATTCTCTGTACATACTGCTACAGTCATGGCATCCCCCTGCAGACCAACCCGGTCTATGACAGGATTTTGTGGATCATATAAATGCTCGTACCTGTAGGCTTCGCGGAAATACGCTAAGGATCGGCAAATCAGAATAGACAAATCAAGAACGCGATGGAGTGGGAGTTCCTCGGATTGCCGCGACCATTTTTCCCCCGTGTATCTCCATACTTTCGCAGAAATATCGACCTTTCCCCTATCGTTCCACTGAGCTAATCCCAAGGAAAGACCTTTCGCATCCGTATTCCCGGCGAATCGGACGTCAACCTGATCATAGTTTTCAGAAACGACAACAGGTTTATGTTTTAATGTAGTAGGTATTTCATGACTACCCTGAAGAGGAGAGCCCTCAGTTTCTTCCTGCCTCTCTTCGTAATCTTTGTTTGGCCTTTATGTGTACCCGATGTGTTCTCCTTAAGGTTGAGTCCTGCAAGCTTCATGATCTGCCTTGGGTGGGAATACTTGCTTAAATCCCCTACCTCTGCGAAAAAGCCTGCGATCGTATCTCTCCCGATGCCTTGGATCGCCAGCATTTGCTCAACACCAGGAATTTGGACGAGAAGTTTGTCCATCTTTGAGTCGAGGTCTTCTAACCTCTGTTGAAATAGTTCGTACTTATCTAATAATGTGCTGAGCTCTAATAGCCCTCTCGGTATTGGACTATCGTTAACCGTTAACTCAATGACTTGTGCTACGGTTCACCGCATGAGTCCATTGGGGGATTGTTCAAGAAGTTCTTGCTTGAGAAATTGGTAAAGCTTTGAGCTTGCCAGTTTCAACGGATATTCCGATGGCTTGGAAAGAATGCCGAAAGTCATGTATATAAGACTGCCGCTCATAGCCCGTATCGTAGTTCCTGTAGGAACCGGTTTCAAAACAATCTCTGGCACAAGGGCAATACCTAGTCCGCTTTCGACATAATATTTCAAAGCTGTCATACTGCCAATCTCCATCGTGTCTATTGGAACGTTCCCTGATTCCTGCAGTACCATCTCAAGTTTTCTGCGGTACGGACAGGTTTCTGACGTGATGAGCAGACGATGTCCCCGAATATCATCCGGCGTAATAACCGCTTTTTGGGCAAGTGGATGGTTCTCCGGCATCAAGACCACAAACTCTTCCTTAAATAAGGGTTCAAAATAGAGATCGGAACCCAGATCCGGTGCCGAACAAAGAGCCAAATCAACATCCCCTTTGAGAAGCCGCTCGCTCAATGTTGGCGTGTTTGCAAAGTCCAGAGAGATACGAATTTTCGGAAATTGTGATAAAAATCTCTCTAAGATACCAGGTAATCGATAACTGGCAGTTGGCTCCGTCACCCCTAAACGGATATTCCCCCTTTCGCCTAATTGTAAATCCGACAAGTTCGTTTGTAATTGTTCCATATTCTTTACAATTTGCAAACTCTGGTCGTAGAACAGTCTTCCGGCTTCTGTTAACCGGATCTTTTTTCCGCGTTCGATAAGCTGAACGCCCAATTCGGATTCAAGCTTTTGGATTTGCATCGTGACGGTAGATTGTACATAATTCATTGCATCAGCTGCACGGATAAAACTACCGTACTTCACAATCATTTGAAAGGTTTTTAATGTTTTAAGATCCATCGTAGTTCTCCTAGCTCCGAGTTCATTTTTTTTGAACCTATCGATCAATTTATTCAATTATACAAATTCGAAATGGCAATATACAATCATTTACATCAGAGTTTAGCAAAAGGAGATGACTACATATGAATTTAAAAAACAAAGTGGCTCTTGTTACCGGCGGTGGTACAGGGATTGGCCGCGCTACTTGTCTCGCGCTTGCTGAGCGGGGGGCTACCGTCGCCGTGAACTATTCGCGCTCTAAAGCCGATGCGGAAGAAACAGCACAAATCATCAATATAAAAGGTGGGTGCGCAATAGCCATACAAGCCGACGTTTCTCAAGACAAGGAAGTAAGGGAAATGGTTGATAAATTGGTGCAGCAATTTGGGAGAATTGATTTGCTTGTGAATAATGCCAGCATTACACGGCATATCCCGTTTGATGATCTGGAAGCGGCAACGGAAGAAGTATGGGACGAGCTTTATGATGTTAATGTCAAAGGAATGTATCACTGCGCGCGAGCTGCAGCCCCTTTCATGAAAATGAATAAACAAGGAGCGATAGTCAATCTCGGCAGTATAGCCGGACAAACAGGATTAGGATCCTCTCTTCCATACGCCGTATCCAAAGCGGCAGTTCACGGTCTTACGAAATCGTTAGCACGCGCCTTAGCTCCGGATATTAGAGTCAACTGTGTTGTTCCAGGAGCCGTCGCGACAAGATGGTGGGCTGGAAGGGAGGAACAAATGAAGAGGCTGGCTCCTAATCTTCTGCTGCAGCGAGTTTCAACACCTGAAGATATCGCTAAATTTATCTGCGCAGCCTTGGAACAAGAAGCAATGACAGGTCAAATCATTACAGTGGACAGTGGACAAACGTTATAGGGAATATTCCTATAAGTGTATATTCAAATGGAAAGGAGATACGTTATATGGGCGTGAACATGACAACATTGAGTGCACTTGCCGAGCCCAACCGATTACACATCGTCGAGCTTTTGCGTGACGGTCCACTCACTGTAGGAGAAATAGCCGAACGACTCGGGCTCCGTCAGCCGCAGGTATC
Organism: Paenibacillus sp. EPM92; assembly: GCF_016586185.1. NCBI lineage: Bacteria > Bacillati > Bacillota > Bacilli > Caryophanales > Paenibacillaceae > Paenibacillus > Paenibacillus sp. EPM92. The sequence goes on along the minus strand of NZ_BCPS01000047.1, from coordinate 17,929 downwards.
TAAACATCTACGTGTACTTGGTGATTCCGGGCTCGTTGAGGTGCATCCAAGCGCGAATCGCCGCATCTATAAACTGCAGCCACAGCCCTTCTTAGAACTGGATGAGTGGATTGATTCCTTTCGAACCCTATGGGAGGATAGATTCGACCGCTTGGACGATTATTTACGTGAATTGCAAGGAAAGTAATAACGGGGATACGGCTTTGTAGCGCAGCTGGGAGCAATTGTGCAACTGCATAATTCATTATTTAGGAGGAAAATGAATTGACGACAAATAAAATGATATCGAAAGTAGAAGATCATGTTCTGGTACTGGAGCGCGTATTCGATGCGCCGCGTGAGCTCGTGTTTAAGGCTTTTTCGGAAGCTGAACACTTAAAACGCTGGTTTGGACCGAAAGGCTGGCCGCTTACGGTTTGCAACATCGACTTCCGTCCGGGCGGGGTATGGCATTTCTGTATGAAGTGCACAGACGAGAGCCAGGAATATTACGGCCAGGAATCTTGGGGCAAAGCAGTCTACCACGAAATTGTAGAGCCAGAGCGGATTGTCTACGTCGACTCGTTCTCCGATGCGGAAGGCAATATAGTTGAGGGAATGCCGGAGACGCTGGTCACGATGACCTTCGTCGAACATGAAGGCAAGACGAAACTGATCAGCCACGCTCAATACGCATCGGCCGACGCACTCAAGACCGTAATGGATATGGGAATGCTCGAAGGTATAGCCTCGACTTGGGACAATCTGGAGGAATTTCTGGAAGAAATTAAGTAAGGTGCGGTGTGATGACCGAATACATCAGCACGGCCGCTTGGCTTTGAAGCCGGCGGCCGTTTGTGTCATCAAGCCATACCCTTTATATATGGTCCCTCCGGTTTTCATTTTGAATCCAAAAAAAAGAAATGAAATAGACGCATGCGATCGCTATTGGCGTTGTAAAATATGAATTTTCAACAAATATGGCACCAAATATAACCGAAACGATGACGGTAGCTACTGCCATGAATAAGTAGGCTTTACTACGATAAATCAAGAAATACGGCAGGAAATGAGCACCGCCCAACACACCGATAAAGAATGGCAAATATTCGGGGTTATGCACGTATGCAAATATCCAGACAGGCAAGAATAATCCTTGAATCCCGCCAACCAGTCCACCCAACACTCCAAGAGGACTTTTACACATGACATCAAAACCAAGCATTTTACCAAGCAATACGCCTAATGGAAATATACTCCCCATGCCAAACAACCAAACCATTTTTAAAATGTCTTCTTCTAAAAATTGAGCTAGAATAGTCACCACAATCATGAATAGTGCTCCGGCAAGCGGAAAGGAATATCCTCTTTTGGCCGTCCTGATCAGATCATTTCTCATTTCTTCAAAAGTCATGTCTTCATACTTCATGCAAATCATCCATTCCCATAAAATGTTTTTACCCAACCCTGTATTAATGACGTAATCTTGAGACTATTGTTGCATAGCGTGTTATTGTTTATTAACATGAATGTGCCCGGCAGCACAGCAAGGCTGCCGATCGAGAAACCGGCAGCCCGCGTCATCACTATATTATACTCTCGTTTCCTATTAACGACAATTTTTGACCACTTCCCGCTTTTAGCTCCCCTTAATTTCAAGCAGCTCATATTGCAGGATACCCATCGGAGCGTTCACGTTAATGATGTCACCTACTTTTTTGCCCAAGAGCTCTTTCCCGAGCGGACTTTCGTATGAGATTTTGTTATCCGCCACATTGGCTTCGGCCGGACCAACAATACGGTATTCAATCTTCTCAGCGAATTCGATATCATTTAGGATCACTACAGAACCTATGCTTACGTGGTTCAAGCTCATGCTGGCCTCATCCACTACCTTGGCTTTTTTTAACATGCGCTCAAGCGTCAGGATCCTTGTTTCCATAAATGCCTGATCATCCTTAGCCGAATGATATTCGCTGTTTTCCTTGAGATCACCGTAACTAATCGCTACTTTCAGCCGCTCAGCTAATTCTTTACGCTTGACGGTTTTAAGCTCGCGGAGTTCCTCCTCTAATTTCGCCAAGCCCTCTCGCGTTAAAATCATTTCATCATTACCCACTGTTCCCACTCCCATCTGGCTATCGTCGTACCATTTTACCTTATCCCGTGACTAAATGGAACTTATCTTGCCTACAGGACGGGAGACATAGAGAAATTCCCGTATATCCTAAAAGCTATCGATGAATTTATCGATTCTCTTCAAAAAAATATTAATATTTCCAATATCTACATACCGGGCGATGTATGCCCTGATAAGACGTTGAATGGAATCGAGGCCATACATAGTAGGATTAGAAAAGGACAGGCCGAATGTAATCATTCGTCTGTCCTTTCACCGGTTGAACTTATCCATAAATGATTTGGATGGGCAGCATATTTCCATCGGCAGGGGTCTCGTTACATATCCGAGAAATGTCAACACTGCCCCACTCGCCCAAAATACGGCGGACACGCCTGCCAAGCCTCCAATTCCGCCGAAAACCAATGGAATCATGAACTGAGATGCGCGGTTTACCGTCATCCGAAGTCCCAGTACTTCACCTCGGCGATCCGATGGGCTGACTTCCAATACAAACGATAAACTAAGCGGATGCCCCCTAGTATTCCGACAAACACAACCAACACTGTGATCCAGGGTGATAAAGGGGTTAATAAGTAAATTACGCCGCTAATGTATAACGACCTGGTTAACAGCTTCATTCGACCGAATTTACCCCCATTTGTTCCCCCAGCAATGGAAAATAAGCGGAAAAGAGTTCCCGATTAGAGAGCACCTGCCCATACATTTTTGCAAAGAAACCATTAATAAAGTAATAGCTATGCCAATGAGTGACTGCTGCAGTACAAATGTTACAAAATTGGGAAGCGCCGTACCCATAACCACTGCAACCAAATACGCACCGTTGCCGAGCATTAACATCCTTCGTATCCCATACTTATCGGTCCATTTACCCATTCGTACTGCGAGAAAAACGGGCAGCAGCGCATAACAAGCAACAATAATACTTATTTCAACAGCGGTAATCCCGAGGAAGGAAGCATGCAGCGAGACGACCGGCTTTATTCCAAATAGTATAGTCGTATGGAGCAGATTCATGAGCGAGACCATAAAAAACACCAAAAGCTTCTCACCGACTTCCTATCTATATAAATTTCCTTAATGAGCGCTAATTTACTTTGATTCCCAATTTAACTGTAGTACAATTTATAATTATAAGTATGATTGTGAGATATTTTAAATTTCGATAATTTTTATCTATTATATTCGGAGGTACTCATGGACGAGAAAGACTGGCTCATTATTAAAACCCTTTATGAGAAAAAAAGCATCTCCAAAGCAGCAGAGCTCCTTTACATCTCTCAACCGGCTTTAACGTACCGCATACAAAATATTGAAAAACAGTTCGGTGCCCAAATGGTTTCGCGAGGTAAAAAGGGGGTTGAGTTTACCCCGCAAGGAGAGAGCATGGTAGAATATGCTGAAAAGATGCTGCTTGAATTGCGAAAGACCAAGGAAATGGTCCAAAATATGAACGATCAAGTTCGAGGGACGCTGCGGCTCGGCGTTTCAAGTAACTTTGCCAGGTACCGTCTGCCGATTTTATTAAAACAATTTCTAGAGATTTATCCCGAAATTGAAATCCACGTCAAAACAGGCTGGAGTTCAGAGGTTGTAAATTTTTTATACAGAGATGAAGTGCATATTGGAATCGTGCGTGGTGAGAACAATTGGCATGAACAAATACATTTGTTGTATGAGGAGCCCCTCTGCATTGCTTCTACGAACCCAATCCATTTGCAAGATTTGCCCAATCTTCCGAGAATCAATTATAAAACCGATTCGCACTTAAAAGACTCCATTTACAAATGGTGGCAAGCTCATTATAATCAGCCTCCGCTTATCACTATGGAAGTAGATCGAATAGACACTTGCGTAGAACTAGTTAAGCATGGTATGGGTTATGCGATCATACCGGGCATCATTCTAAGTGATCACGACTCTTTACACACCATAAAATTACATTCGTCAGACAACAAGCCTATCCTTAGAAAAACCTGGATGATTAACCGCGACATTACATTGGAGCTTTCGGTAGTGAAAGCCTTTGTAGATTTTATAAAGAAAGAATCATGCCATGTTCTAGGTGATGCTTCGGAACATCCTATAGAGTAATAAAGCGCCGGCGCCGGGTGTATCCTCTCAAATGCTGTTATCTTTAAAGGTAATGATATTCTTCAGCGACTCGTCCGCGAAGCGCTGAAGAACGTCCCACGTTACATAACCGATATGAGGGGTCAGCACAACATTCGGGCAGTCCGCAAACGGATTAGACTTCAGCGGTTCTTCTTCAAACGTATCGATTCCCGCACCTCGAAGATGTCCTGACTTTAATAAGCCAACAAGCGCTTCGGTATCGACAAGGGCACCTCTTGAAGTATTGATAACTATACTTCCCTGCTTTAGTTGGCGAAGTCTCTCCCTATTCAACAAACCTATTAAAGCAGGAACGAGACGGAGATGGACGGAAACCACATCCGAAGTTCCAAGGAGCTCATCGAGCTCTAACACCTGAACTCCATAGGAATTTTCATCCCCCTTGATCCCCGTCGGGCGCCAAGCTGTCACTTCCATACCGAGGGCGGAGGCAATTTTCGCCACCTCTTTGGCAATTTTGCCGAAGCCCAGCAGACCAAGCCGCTTTCCTTTTAATTCAAACCCCGGCGTTTGGATCCAGTTTCCTTCTTTTAAATGAGCCTGATGAACCGGGAATTGTCGTGAACAGGCGATCATCATACCGATTGTCAGTTCCGCAACAGACGAAATGGACAGGCCCGGCGAGGTGAATACTTGAATCCCTCTTTGGTTCACTGCATCCAGGTCAATATGAGACACTCCGGTACCGGCCTGCGAGATGGCCTTCAGCCGTGGCAGTTGCTTCAAGACATGGTCAGGAAGGGGAACCCTCTCTCGAACGAGAACAACGACATCGGCCTCCCGCATCAATTCCACGGCTTCGGCTTCTGTAACCGGATCGTGTGAGAACGTGATTTCAAACCCCCGCTCCCTACATGGGTTCGCATAAGGCGAAGTAGGGAAGACCTTTTCATAATCGCCTAAAACGGCCAATTTTTTTACAGCGTCCTGAGCACTCACTAGTTTTCATCCCCTTTTAACCTCTATAGTTCTCGAATCGCTTCAAACTGTTCGTGATAGGTCGACGGATCAATCTTAGCTTCTATGATGGAAGGCATGCCGTTAGTGGAGGCAAGTGCCTGACGGATAGCCAATCTGAGCTCGTCTTCCGTCTCGGCGCTCCACCCGTTAGCTCCTAAACTTTCGGCAAATTTGACGTAATCCGGTGCCACAAACTCGGTACCAAACGGCTTGCTGTAGCCTTTCTTAACCTGCTTAACATCCATCAGGCTCAACCTGCGGTCGGAGAATATAATTGAAATCACAGGCCATTTGTTTTGCACAGCGGTGGCGATTTCCGGCAATCGCATCATGAATCCCCCATCACCGGTTAGAGAAGCGACCACCTTATTGGGATAAACATGCTGCAGAGCCATTGCAGCAGGCAGCCCAAAGCCCATAGTTGCCAATCCGTTTGAGATAAAAAAGGACTGCGGGTTCATCGACTCCCACAATTCAATAACCAGCAGCTTGCTGGCTCCAACGTCGGCGGTCATCAAAACATCCTTGGGCAGTTCCTCCTGCGAGATCATGATGACCTTGTCTGCGGTGAGAGCAGGACCCGATGTCTCTAAGGTCACTCTTACCAGATTACGATAGCTGGCTACTTCATCCAGCTTCCATTGATTACTGCAGTCCGTCATATATTCACGAATGGAATGTAAGGTATTTCCAATGTCCCCCACCGCTTCCACAACGGCACGGTACATTTCTTGATCATTTGAATCATTGCTTATGTAGACAACGGGCTGCGTGTACCGCCATTTCTTAGGCAGCAGTTCAACAGGGTCAAGACCAATTCCAACAATCAAATCACATTTATCCATGATGGAAGTCTCGAGTCTTCCGCCCATGAATACACCTAGCGACAGTTCATGATAATCACTTAAAGAGCCTTTAGCCTTAGCTGTTTTAAATGTTGGAATGCCAAATTGTTCGATAAACGCTTTTAAATGTTCGTACTGTTCCCCATTACCTGTATTAATGCTTAGACCCACAATAGCAACGGGGAATTTAGCTTTTTTAATGAGAGCGGCCGCAGCTTTCAAGCTGGCCTCATCAGCCGTCAGCCGATAAGCATCACGGCAGAAGCTGCCGGTGTCTTCGTCGACATCCTTGTTAATGATGTCATTCGGAACGTCGAAGTGTACAGGCCCTCTCTTGGGAGTCATGGAGACAGTGTATCCTCTATTTAACATGCTGCTCCAATTGGAAACCGACAGGCTGCTGGCGAGCTTGGTTAGCGGTTTAAAAGCCTCAATGTGGGACACCTTTTGCCGCAGCGCGTAATCTACGCTATCGTGACCATATCTGTCACTCAATGAGATTAACGGCGCACGGTCCAATAAGGCGTACGCAATACCCGTTGACATAGATAAGGCTCCCGGCCCGAGGTCAGAAAGGCATACGCCTGGCTTACCGGTGACCTCGCCGTACACACTTGCCATAATGGCGGCTGTAGTTTCGTTCTGAGTCAGTACAAATTCCATATCAAGATCACCCATATAACATAGCAAATCGGAACTGCTTCCCCCTCCAGGAAGGCCGAACACCGTATTGATTCCTGAATTTCCTAATTTCCTGGTAATCGCTTCTCCTAATTTCAAACTCGTCACCTCTCCACTATTCTGAGCTCACATTTGTATCGAGAACGGATCCCGCGTATCGTCGGATAAATTCAACATGATATTCTTGATCTGCGTGTATTCCAACAGCGCATGCCAGCCTCTTTCTCTCCCATGGCCGCTCAATTTTACCCCTCCGAACGGAGCTTGAGCTGCCGATGTCCTATATGTATTCACCCAAACGGTTCCCGCCTGAATTTGTCTGGCTAACCGGTGAACCCGCTTCACATTGGACGTCCATATCCCGGATGCCAAGCCATACTTGCTGTCATTGGCAATCTGTACAGCTTCGTCTTGATCTGTGAATGGAATAACAGACAGAACGGGTCCAAAAATTTCTTCCTGCGCAATCGTACTTTTATTATCAACATCGATGAATATCGCGGGGGCAATAAAATAGCCGTTCTTCAGCTCATGATCGGTTACTGCATGGCCTCCATAAACTAATTTTGCTCCCTCGTCTTTCCCCTTGCTGATCATCCCGAGAATCCGATCATACTGAGGCTTATTCGCGGCCGGGCCCATTTCCGTTAACGGATCTATAGGATTGCCTAATCGAATCGTTTTTGCTTTGTCCACAATCTTTTGAATCACTTCATCGTAAACGGAGTGCTGTACAAGCAGACGCGATCCGGCAATGCAGGTTTGGCCGCTTGCGCCATAGATGCCCGCTACCGCTCCGATTACAGCCGCATGAATATCCGCATCGTCGAAAATGATATTAGGGGATTTCCCTCCGAGTTCAAGGGTTACCGGAATCAAATTCTGGCTTGCATTGCGGGAAATGAGCTTACCGGTTTCCGTCCCGCCGGTAAAGCTGATCTTGTTTACGCCCGGGTGCTGCGTTAAGTAATTTCCTACCCTGCCGTCCCCTGTGACGATATTCACCACACCATCCGGAAAACCGGCCTTTTGAATCAGCTTACCCAGCTCTAATGTAGTGGCGCTTGTGTGCTCAGAGGGCTTAATCACAACCGTGTTCCCTGCAGCCAGGGCCGGCGCAAGCTTGTTGGCCAATATGGCAATAGGCGAGTTCCACGAGGTGATAAGAACGACTACGCCGACGGCTTCCCTTAGGGTATAGTCGAACATCATCGGATTATCGAGCGGAATGACTTCGCCATATAATTTGTCGGCGTAACCTGCGAAGAAACGATAATTTCTAGCGGCAAAATGCATCTGATTTGTTGTTTCGCGAATCACTTTGCCGTTATCGGTTGTCTCCAGTGCGGCCATTCGCTCCGCATCTTCGTCTAATAGATCAGCGAATTTCATTAACAATCGGGCTCTCTCTAAACCGTTTACATGTTTCCAGGACGTATCAAACGTTGTACGCGCCGCTTCGATCGCTTCGTTCACATCCTCTTCCGAAGCTTGTGGAATCTCCGACCAAACTTCTTGATTGAACGGATTGATCGACGGAAAACGTTCCTTGGTTGAGCTGTCCACCCAGCGTCCCTTGATTAGCATTTGGTAATGAGCTGCCATGTTCCTGTTCACCCGCCTCTATATTGAAATGTCTTCTTTTTTAACAGATCTCTTTTTCAAAAATTGAAAAAGCATGTTGCCTACAAGAAGGGCTATCAAGCCTACAAGGACGATGGAGTACCCTCTGGAGACAAAAATGCTGTAACTGCCATCAGATAACATCAATGAGCGCCTTAAGCTTTTCTCCAGCATCGGGCCAAGCACGAATGCCAATATGAACGCGGGGAAAGAATAATCCAGCTTTAAAATAAAGAAGCTGACCACACCGACGATGATCGTAACCCACACATCAAAAAGGGAACCCCTCGCGGCAAAAGCACCGATCAAAGCTGCAAAAAGGATGATCGGAATCAAAATATAGTTTGGAATGGTTAACGTTCTAGCCCACAAGGCTGTAGTCCATTTGCCCAAATAATACATCGCAATCGTCGCAACCAGAAATCCCCAGAAAATCCCGTAGATCAGATTGGGATCATTCTTAAACACCTGCGGGCCGGGTTGAATGCCGTGAATCATAAATGCGGATAAAATCACGGCTGTAGCGGCTGACCCAGGAATCCCCAACGTTAATAAGGGAATTAAGGCTCCGCCCACAACCGCATTGTTGGCTGCTTCAGGGGCGGCAATTCCATTCGGTTCCCCCTTCCCGAATTTTTCCGGATTTTTCGAAGATCTTTTAGCATCCGTGTAGGCAAGCCACGAAGCCGGACCCGCTCCTAATCCCGGGATAATCCCCGCCAGAGTTCCGATAATCGATCCCTTCCATACACTTTTATTGACCGATTTATACTCCTTCCATGTTAAATTCGTCTTCAAATTCTGGTTGTCTGTTACGTAGCGCTTATTCAGATCATCTGTCAACATCGACAATACTTCCGAAATGGCGAACATCCCCGTCAGCATGGCAATCATCGAGAGTCCTTCCATCAAATCCATGCTTCCCATTGTAAATCTTTGAGATCCCGTAAAGACATCCATGCCGATCATGCCGAGAAGCAGCCCCAGCAGTACGGACACAGCGCTTTTCATCGCATCCTTCGAGCTTAAACTGATAATGCATACGAGTCCTAAAACCCCGATTAAGAAAAATTCCGGGTCGGCAAACTTGATGGTCAGTTTGGTTAAAGGGATGGCCAGCACCATCAATATTAAGGTTCCGAATAATCCCCCGATGGTGGATGAGGTTAAAGAATAGCCTAACGCCTTGCCTGGAAATCCTTGTTTCGCCATGGCGTTGCCGTCAAGTGTTGTCGCGACAGCCGCGGCATTACCCGGTATGCCTAGTACAATAGACGAAATGGAACCCCCATATTCAGCGGATTGATAGAGGGATACCAGCATGAGAATAGAAGCCAACGGGTCCATATTGTAGGTAAGCGGTAATAGCAGAGCGATGCCAACCGTGGGTCCGAGTCCTGGTAGAACTCCGATAAATAACCCGAATATGGCGCCAAAAATAATGGCGAACATATTTCCCCAAGTAAACAGAAGGGAGAAATCAAAGGAAAAAAACTCCATATACGAACCTCCATACCCGGTTTTTAGAAGGTGATGCCCAATAGAAGTTCAAAAGTTCCATACACCAGCAGCACCATTAGCAGTGAAATACCCATGGCTTTACATACTTTTATAAAAGAAGGTTTGGCTTGATCGTACAAATATATGAGAATGGCAAGAAAAACAAACGATACGATGTAAAACAAGCCCATCCATTCCCAAACAGCTGTAAATAAGGCGGACAGTACTATCGTCCAAATGATATAGCGAAGATTAGGCAGCGGGATGTGTTGGTCATTTTTCTTCATTGTCGTAAAAAAGCTGAGGATACAGCACAGAATGAGAAGGACACTCACTATGCCGGGAAAGTAGGCCGGCCCGATTTGCCCGCTGGATGACTTGGGCAATGTTTGAGAGGAGATGAAAAAAAACGCTCCAATGCCGATGAAAAAAAGCAAAGATATATAAGTTGCTAATTTATAGCCCATCCCTACGCCTCCGTTGCCATGTAATGGTTGGGGAATCAGCCTGTGCTAATCCCCCTTTCAATTAGTTGGGCAAGCCTTTGAATACTTCTTCCCCATCTTTCATAAATTGTTCAAAGTATTTGGCGAAATCGGCGCTGTTCTTGTAAAAGTCGATTTGGTTTTCTTTTTTCTGATATTCCTGCCACTCCGGATCCTTCATGGCCTGTTCAAACGCCTTTTCCAATTTTTCCAGTCTCTCTTTGGGAATGCCCGGCTTTCCGAAGAAACCTCTCCATATATTTTCATCTGCGATTTTCGTGAGACCGAGCTCTTTCAAGGTAGGAACGTCTTTACGGTTCGGAGCCCGCTCACCGCTGCTCACGGCTAACAAACGAAGGTCACCGGAATCGACCTGCGCATTCACAACCGAACTGGATCCTACCAGGACATCCACATTTCCTCCTAACAGTGCAAGCACCGACTTGTTTCCCCCGTCATAAGGAATATAGCTCGCTTGAATTCCAGCCTCTTTGAATATTTTTAAAGCGAGTACATGATTGGTTCCTTTAACCGTCGAGCCGGAAAACTTCAGCTTACCGGGATTTTCCTTGGCGAATTTCACCAGCTCCTCAAATGTTGTAAATGGGCTGTCTTTCTTTACGGCCACAGTTTGATAATCCGCGTTGATCGTTGCGATGGGAAGGATATCCTTCGATTTAAGAGAGACTTGGCCCGCTGCCATTGTGTAGGCAAAGGTCGAAGAGTGATAAACAATGGTGTAACCATCAGCCGGCTGCGCTAACATATGCGTTACGCCGATTGCTCCGCTTCCGCCCTCTTTATTGACGATAACGAGGGATTGTCCGAGGTATTTCTCGGCAATCTTGCCAAAGGTTCTGGAGAACACATCGCCGGGAGACCCGGCTGTGAAAGGAACTACCAAGTTGATGGCTTTGTGAGGGTAATCATCCGCTTTATTGGCTGAACCGGTATCCTTCGACATCACTTCCGTCGAATGGGTCGATCTCTGTGCACCGCAGGCCGCAAGTGCCAGTACCAGAAATAAAATAAAGATAGGAGAAACCGCTTTTTGAATTTTTTTCTTCAAACCAATTACCTCCCTAACCTCATAAATGTATTAGAAATACCGGTAACCGTCGTTATGGGTAGTCTCATCTAAGAAGAAAGCCTTGTTCCTTTAAAAAGGACTTCATGAACAATCTTCGGGATGGCTTGCGTTTCATGGTTTGCGTTTCTGTCCAAGTCTCAGACCGGCTGCCTTCGGTCCTGTTGAGATAATATTGTTTCATCACTTCGTCATATTTTCGAATATGTAGGGACGTATCTTCGATTCGTTTATACTCATTTTCAAAATAAAACGCTTTCAAAGGAAGCCGGGGCTTTTTTTCCGGGATTTCCTCGGGATAGCCGATACACATCCCAAAAACCGGGTAAACCCGCCTCGGTAAGTTCAACAGTTGCGTTACTTCATAGGGATAATTTCGCAGCCCTCCGGTATAAACAATCCCAAATCCAAGCGCTTCAGCGGAAACAGCGGTATTTTGCGCTGCGAGCGCGGCATCGATCGTTGAAATCAGAAACATCTCTGTAGTATCCAGCGATTCGGCCATATCCACCCCGCTGAGAAGCGAGATCTGTTCCAACCGATATAAGTCTGCACAGAAAACGAGGAACTCAGCGCAGGTTTTCACGTGAGTTTGATTGCCGGCATACACTGACAATTTACTTCTCTTCTTAGGATCGGTCACCCTAATAATCGAATAAGATTGGCCGTGGCTTGATGAGGAAGCTGCTTGGGCCGACCTAATGATGTGCTCCAAATCGGATTCAGCAATTTCTTTATTTATGAATTTACGTACGGATCGATGATTTTGTAATAGACGGATCACATCGGGATAATTTTCAGCATTCATCGAAGTTCATTCCCTCCCTCTTGGCACCTTTGTGCGATGGAAATAGCTTGATCTGCTCTTCATTTCAAAGCAGTAGATTCAAACCGAATGATAGCGCTTTCCTTTCTCTGTTCCTCATCACTTCCTTTTCCAGTTTTGGGCTTTCACTGCAAATTTACTATTATTTCAACATTTAGACAATTATTCATAAATCCCTTCTTTTACTTGTGCATCCCCCGGCATCCAGCTTCGAAGCAGTGCGGCTGGAACATGGGCATAGCCCTCCATTAATCTTCTGGCCGTCCGTCCATTCGCGGCCCTTGTCACTCTCCAGTTATTACCGTCTTGTACGACAACGGATTCCACTTCTAGGATTCCGGACGGATGGCCAATCTTTACCTCCGGGTTAGGCGAAGAAAATAATTGATTAGGAATCGTATCAGGGATTTTGGTAGCCGTGGCGAGAGCCATCGCACCACTGACCGCATAGGCCCTGTGCAGCGACCCCATCGAAATGTAACGGGATACGATATCGACTTCGGTTTCCTGGATCAGCTTGTTTTTATTTGTGGTATATTCACTCGATGAGGAGACTAAGGCTATTTTGGGAAGCGCATGAGTCGACGGGGACACTGCTGCCCGGTCTTCCTCCTTTATAACGCCAATTAATAGTCCACATTCCACCCTAATGTGTTCCAATGTGTCCAGCAGGTGTGGATGACCGTAAATTTCTGTTTCTGACTCAATACCCTTCAGCCCCAGATCTGTCGCCCGAACAAAAATCACAACATTCGCACAGTCAATAATCGTGACTTGAAAATCCCGCCCATCTTTAAGTTGGACTAGATCAACTGGATTTCCAGTGGGAAGAGTTCTGCCGGTAAATCCACCGCCCGAGTCCAAAAAGTTGATCATGATTCTCGATGATGCTCCGGAAACGCCGTCAATTACATAATCGCCCTCATATTGGATTTGCCCGTTCTTGACCGGTATTTCCGCAACTATGATTTTATTCGTATTCGTATTATAGATATGGACGTGAGTGGTGGGCTCCTTCAATTCCACGTAGCCCTCCTCTGCAGCATACAAGCCTACAGCAGTAACGAAATTCCCACAAGTTACGTTATAATCAATTCTTTTGCTCTTCAGGCTGACTTGACCAAATGTATAATCAATATCCGCATCCGGATGAGAGGGGCGTCCGACCAGCGCGAGTTTGCTTTGCAGAGGCGTACCTCCGCCAAGCCCATCAATTTGATTAATGTCAGGAGTACCGTATAATCGTATAATGACTTCATCCCGCAATGCAGGATCCCAAGGAAGATCTGAATTTCTCAGTACCAAACCTTTGCTGGTTCCCCCCCTCATGATGACGGCTGGAATTTTATGAATTTGGCCAAAATCGTACATAGCCTTACCTCCATTGGGTAAATTTGTTCATACAATTATGGTAGCACCCTGTGGAGAATAAAAAAATACATTTATTCTTTGTTTATATATAAAAAAATTCGATGTTAACATGTCATGTTTCACTGTCTTACCTTTAACAGACAATCTACTGCGTAAGGCAGAACGGCTACAGTCGGTGGAGCGGAACATTTCATTTTCGCACTTTGAAATGCCTGTTCGATAGACTTCGAGGGATAGAAAAACATAGTTTTCAATTGTGACGGATCCAAATGATGCGATATAAAGTAGACATTATGCTTGAGTAAGGCGCGGGCATACATATAAGCTTTCGAAGAATGGTTATGGTTGTCAAAGCCGGACTGCTTAAACCGATCGATCACTTCCTGCGGATCTCTTGACTCTATCAATAATTTCCCAAACGATCCTATACCATCCGGACATTCAGCAACCAAAATAATCGAGCCGCCGGGTTTCGTTATGATTTCAGCAGATGCGAGAGCTTTTTGCGATTGATGCATGTCAAAATCTTTGGGATATCCTCCGGGAGAAACAATGGTAATGTCATATAGATGAGGCACTTCCAATTCCCAAGCCTGTCTGCAAATCGTTACTCCGGCTTCATGAGCTTCTTCCAGATCACCGGCAACAGTAGCTACAATTTCCCCGCGATGATTTTTGACAACATTAACGATGAAATCAACGCCTACGGTTCTCGCGGCCTCGACAGCTTCCTCATGAAACCTGTTGTTTTCGGTAATTCCCATAACGGGTTCTTCCGAACGTATTGGAAAAGAATGATGCTGCAGCAGGCTTGTCACGCCGGCTACACCCGGCACGATACTTTTTCTGCCGCCGCTAAAACCAGCCGTTTGATGTGGAGTGATAATTCCCGTAATAATCGTCAAATCCGCTTCTACTACCAAACGGTTGACTTCGATGTCCAAACCTCTTCTTGTTTGCCCGAGGTAAACCAGTTGGGAAGGATCCGATGCGTTGTGATTGACTATTAAAAATCTTTGGAAATTTTCATACCCTACCATCTCATGGAGTTCTTCATTCGTGTTCGGGCGATGGTTCCCAGTTGCAACAAGCAAAGTAATCGATGTATCCGGGATCCCGCCTTCGTTTAACTCTTTTGTAATTTCCTCCACTAATAATTTAGTTGGAGTCGGTCTTGTAATGTCATTGATCACAATGACTGCGTTCTTTTTGCCTGCTGCAAGATCGGCCAAGCGCTCACTTCCAATCGGGCTGCGGACCGCTTTCCGGACCTCTTCCCTTTCGTCTAATACTTGGGCCAAAGATTTCACAGCCAGCTCAGCGACAGGAACTTCCAACTCAAAATGCAGTAATCCTTTTCCATAAGGAATTTGATAGAT
Source organism: Paenibacillus sp. EPM92 (assembly GCF_016586185.1). Classification (NCBI taxonomy): domain Bacteria; kingdom Bacillati; phylum Bacillota; class Bacilli; order Caryophanales; family Paenibacillaceae; genus Paenibacillus; species Paenibacillus sp. EPM92. The sequence goes on along the minus strand of NZ_BCPS01000047.1, from coordinate 2,917 downwards.
CATCGGTACTTTTCAACTCCCCGGATTATTTGTACTCTATCGCCTCCATTGCTTTCCCCCCATTTCATTGATCCTTTAGAGTTAGCGCTGATAGATTAACGATATCCTTCTCATCGTAAAATGACCCGTGCTGATGAAAATGATTGATATGGCGGCACGCTTTATCCAGCACGTTATGCATCGCCTCCACGGTTCCCCCTCCGATGTGCGGCGTGAGCACCATATTGGTCAATGTAGTAAAAGGATGTCCTCGTTCTATCGGCTCCTGCTCGAACACATCGAGACCGGCACCGAGAATGTGTGCCCTTGTTTACAATTTCGTTATGGGCGATATTCATTTGCTTGAAGACCATCATCATCAAAGCAACGGCATGTTCCGCCACCGACCGGGCATTTCCCCCCTTTGTCATACTTACGGGAATCCCTCTGTTCGAAGCGGTTTCAAGATCAATGTTGTTTACACCGGCACCTAATTTTTGAATAAACCGGCAGGTTTCGGCTTGTTCCATCCATTCCTTAGAAATGCCTCTTGTAAAAGTAATGAGTACGTTAGCCGAAGAAATATGGTTGTGCACGTCGCGGTCATTTTCACAAAACACGATTTCAAAATCGGCGTGCAGCTTACTTCGAATTAAACTTTTCATGCGATCGGAAATTTTATCGAGCGAGACCACTTTGGCCTTCATCTTTCCCGTCACTCCTTCGTTGACTGGCGGATAAAATAAAAATAGTCCTCACTGCGCTGGCAGTTGAACTATCTTTATTGAAAAAAATCTTTATTGAAAACGTTATTGGTTAACGATATCTTTCGTTTTTCCCCTTACATAACGGCTTGCGGAGGCTCCCGCGAATTTGCCGAAAACGGCACCTGACATCAGGCCGGATCCGCCGGGATAATTTTCATAGAATAAACCGCCAACCATTTCACCTGCTGCATAGAGCCCGGAAATAGGTGCACCCTCTTTGTCCAGCACCTCGCCGGTCGGATTCACATGCACACCGCCAAAGGTAAATGTAATGCCGCAAGTAACGGGAAACGCATAGAAAGGTCCCTGGTCCATACGCAGCGCCCAATTAGATTTCGGGGGCGTAATGCCCTTTGTTCCTTTACCGTCCTTCACTGTAGGATTATAATCGCCTTCCTGCACGGCTTGATTGTATGCCTCGATCGTTTGGAGGAATTGCTCCTTATCTATTTTAATAAGGTCCGCTAATTGTTCCAGGCTATCCGCTTTAAAGAAAGTGGCTTCCTCTAGGAAATACTCCTTGCGAAGCATGGGGTGCACCTGCGCATCGAAAATCTGATAGGCCATGTGGCCCGGCTGTTTTAAGACTTCCCGTCCATATTTCGCATACGTATAGTTTCTAAAATCCGCGCCCTCATCCACGAATCTATTCCCCTCATTATTAAAGATGAGTCCTAGCGGAAAAGAGGACTTTTTGAAGATGTCTCCCGGCTTCGTGAAATCTCCTACTTTAGGTGCGTTAAGGTCAGTTCCGATCGAATGACATCCAGACCAGTCGCCGTAAGCCTGAGCTCCGGCTTCTAACGCTATCTTAAGCCCGTCTCCAGTATTATATTCGGAGCCTCTGACAATTGCTGCATCCCATTGGGAGCCAAGATGCTCGGAACGCATCGTTTGGTTTGCCTCAAATCCGCCGCAGGCCAAAATAACACTACCCGTACGCACCGTTACAATGCCTTCCGGTTGTTCGATTTGAATGGCTGTTACTTGATGATTTTCCATCTCCAGCTTGATGGCACGTGATTCGTACCACACATCGATTCCGAGCTCTGCCACGCGCTCGTTCAATTGGGCAACAAGTCCCACGCCTTTATTTTGGTTTTCAACGGAAGGCCGCCCCAGAAGTGTGTTTTGCCATCTTTCTCAAAAGATTGATTTTCGTTAAGCTCGAAAATTACTCCATTTTCGTACAGCCATTTAATCACTTTCATGGATTGGGATACTAGTTGTTTGGCTAATTGGGGATCACTTTTTCCTTCTGTTACCCTCATCAAATCATTGTAATAATCTTCTTCATTGTAGACAGGCATATAAATTCTCGCTGCTTCTTCATCCGTTATTCCGGGAAGCACCTCCCTCAGTTCCTCCAGATCACGATAGGCAGTACGTATAGCACCATCCGTGAAAAAGGAATTACCTCCCCGCTTTTGAATCGGACCCTTTTCAAGTATCAATACTTTCGATCCATTTTCTTTAGCTGATATACCGGCACATAAAGCGGCATTCCCTGCCCCTACAACAACCACATCGTAAGTTAAAAATTTTTCATCGGCCATATTTTTAACCTCCACAGTAGGAATAAGTTTATCTGCTTATAAGTGTAATACGGGCATAATCATAATCCAAATATTTAGTTTTTATGATTTAGTATAAGTAATTTTTATCATAAGGGTAGAAATAAAAGCTGTATCATTTTCATTTTGCAAAACAAATAAGCCCGCCATGGCTGGCAGGCTAGACCCTATTGTATATAGCCTATTCCAACCGGGATAGCAGAAACACGACTAATTATGGAGTCACAGCAATTTTCTGTTGATCTCTTAGCGAGTCAGGTACATTTACGATAACCAGACTACCTGCTTCAAGTCCCTTTTTCACTTCGATAAAAGCCTCATTTTTGATGCCTGTCTCAATAGGAGTTCGGACTGCCCTTGTTCCTTGTGCCGTCCATACATAGCTTGTTCCGTCGTCGTTTTGCTTCACGGCGGCGTAAGGTACTTGCAAAGCGGATTCAGTTCGGCCGCTTACAAAGTTAACATCCACCTTGTATCCGGGAAGCAGCTTAGCGGTGCTTTCGTCCAAGGACAATGTGACAGCGACGACAGCTTTTTTGCCCTGGTTATCTTGAGACGCCTTGGCAATAGGGGCCATTTTGATGACGCGTGCCTTGT
>NZ_BCPS01000046.1:0-43407 GCF_016586185.1 Paenibacillus sp. EPM92 | reverse complement strand
ATTGCTCTTCACCAAGAGCAGAGCCCTCAATAACGGCTGCTTGATTCATAAAGATTTGAGATATTTGTGCTTCCTTAACATCGGATATGATCTCTATTTGTGAAAGATCCGCTAAGGTCAGCAGCTCCCTGCCCCTTTCTACAATTTGACCCTCCTGTACTGTCAAATCTATAACGGTTCCACTCCTATTGGATACAACCTGCATATTCAAAAGATCCTTTTCCAGTTGTTCCTGTTGAAGTTGAATCTCTTTTACTTTCGCGTCGTACTTAGTTCTGTCTATCAGGCTTGGTCCTTGTTGTATTAAGGCAAGATTATTTGGGGCGGCATTTAAAGCAGATTGGGCCAGCTTCATTTCATCTTCTTTTTGCTGTAATTGCGTGTTAAGTGCTGTACCTGTATCATAATCATTCCTCAATTTATTCCATTCCCTTGTTATCATAGCTAATTTTATTTCTCCCTGATGAATGCTCTCTTCTAGTAGTTTCACTTCCTCCGGCTTTGGTCCTTCCTGCATTTTATTCCAATCAGCCTGCACTTGCTCGAGCTGAAGTTCGAGCTGCTGCAGCTTGAACTGGGTATCGGAAGGATCAATCTCTGCAAGCACTTGCTTCTCTCTTACTTTATCCCCGGCCTTTATGTATACATGAAGCAGTTTTCCATTTGTCTGGGCATAAAACTTACGCTCATCTTTCGGCTTCACCTTGCCGGTTGCCTGGACGTATTGGACCAGATCTGCCTGTGTAACGGATATTACTTTCACTTCCTCTCCTTTACTAAACATGTACAAGACTCCGCTAGCCGAAATTAACAGGACGGCCAGCAGCACGGCCCAAACCATCCGAATCGCCGTCATCCGCTTCCTCTAATGACAAGGGGATGCCTTTATCATAAAACGAATTCTCGAATCCGGATTATTTTATCCCATAATTTGATACAAACCGTATGAGAAAGATACGTGAAAAAAGCCTGATAAAATCAGGCTTTTTTTGCATAGTTATTGAGAGTTTTAGGCCTGCAAAACTAACTTATCCCTCTCAATCGCATCATGATTGCGAAATCCTCCAAGTGCTCAACAATGGGTTATGCAGAATCTACTTCTAGCTTGCTTCCACTTCTCTTTTCCCGAATTAGGATATTATAGCTAAAAATAAATATCATTATTAGATATATTGAACAATGACTTTCCTTTGACCCAACCCTTATAATTTGGATAAAAAATACGAGATGTAACGAAACATTACACCAAACTAAAGATCAGGCCGGCAAACGCGTGTGGCGCTGTGCCAAGGGTCACTGGGAGGAACCGTTATGGAGGGTAAAGTCACATTCTCGCTGCATGACAAATGCGAAATCATAGAAAGCATTACTGAAGAAATCGAAGAATTCATGCTCTGGATGGGTTCTTTTGGAAAGCAGGAAGAAGGGGGCGTCACGCGCCTGTTGTACTCGGAAGCTTGGCGGGATGCCCAGCTTGCTTTAGCTGCTGCAATGGAACAAGCAGGTTTGGAGGCTTCCTTCGATTGGGTAGGCAATCTGTTTGGAAAACTGCCGGGAACGGAAACGAACAAGACGTCGATTATGACGGGCTCGCATGTGGATACTGTCAAAAACGGCGGGATGTACGATGGCACCTTCGGTATTGCGGCAGGCGTGATTGCCCTGAAATTTTTGAAGCAACATTTCGGCATGCCGAAGCGGAGTCTGGAGGTCGTTTCCTTGTGCGAAGAAGAAGGGAGCCGGTTTCCGATGACCTACTGGGGCTCGGGGAGCATTACGGGCCGCAGACATGTTGAAGAAATCGCCTTATTGACCGATGAGAACGGCATTTCTTTTCGCGAAGCGATGGAAGCTGCAGGCTTCGGTTCCGGTACGTTACGGGACAGCCGCCGTCAAGATATCGGCGCGTTTATTGAACTTCATGTGGAGCAAGGCATCGTTCTGGAAAGAAAGAACTTGAATATCGGGATTGTCGAGGCCATTGTGGGACAAAGACGCTACACGATCGAAGTAACGGGAGAAGCGAACCATGCCGGGACTACGCCTATGATGTGGAGAAAGGATGCTTTGGGCGGAGCTAGCGGGATGACTCAATATTTGCTGAATGCCGCAAGGGAACAGGGAGCGCCTTTGGTGGCGACGGTAGGCCGGTTTGAGGTCAAGCCCAATGTTGCGAATGTGATACCGGAGAAGGTCATTTTTACAGTAGATGTACGGCATCCGGATGCCACCGTTTTAGAAACGTTTTGTCATCGGTTTTTAACGGAATTCAGAAAAATTGCTGAAGAGCAGGAGCTTCATGTCCAAACCCATTTATGGATGAATGCTTCGCCCGTAAACATGGACAAAGGGTTGTCTGCAAAGATTGAGCGGATTTGCAAAAGCCATGATATTTCTCACCTTAGCATGGCCAGTGGCGCAGGACACGATGCTCAAATGTTTCAACACATCTGTCCGTCGGCCCTTATTTTTGTTCCAAGCCATTTGGGGATCAGCCATTCCCCACAAGAATACACGTCTCCCGCAGATTTGGCCGTCGGCACCGCCGTGTTGATCGAATTATTATATCTGCTGGGCTATAAGGAGGAGGAAATATGAAAATGTATAAGGATTTGTCCCCGTCCCTGCGTACGATCATGACACCCGGTCCTGTGGAAGTGGACCCCAGGGTTCTCAGAGCAATGTCCTTTCCGATCCTGGGCCAATTTGATCCTGAATTCACCGATTTAATGAACGAGACGATGGGGATGCTTCGTCAGGTGTTTCAAACCTCCAATCAGTGGGCATATCCCGTTGACGGGACCTCCCGCTCGGGAATTGAAGCGGCATTAACCAGTTTAATTGAACCCGGGGATAAAGTGCTTATACCGATTTACGGACGATTCGGGTATTTGCTTATGGAAATTGCCGAGCGCTGCGGCGCGGAAATAGCGACTCTGGAAACGGAATGGGGAAGCGTATTCGATCCGGAAGAAGTGATACGGGCCATTCACCGGGAAAAGCCGAAGCTCGTTGCGATCGTGCACGGTGAAACCTCTACGGGACGTATGCAGCCGCTTGCGGACATTGGTAAGGTGTGCAGGGAACTCGATATTTTGCTGGTCGTTGATGCTGTGGCCACGATTGGGGGAACACCGGTTGAGACCGACGCCTGGGGGCTTGATGTGGTCATCGGAGGAACGCAAAAATGTCTTTCCGTGCCTTCGGGCATGTCCCCGCTCACCTATAACAGCCGTGCGGAAGCGAAAATTTTACGAAGAAAAACAATCGAGAAAGGGTTACGCGATCCGATGTCCCAGACCCTTTCGGCAGGAACTGCGATTCGAAGCAATTATTTCGATTTGAGCCAGCTCCAGGATTATTGGAGCCCCGCCCGATTGAATCACCATACGGAAGCGACATCCATGCTTTACGCACTCAGGGAAGGGTTAAGAATTGTTTTGGAAGAAGGCCTGGAAGTTCGTTTTGCGAGACATGCACTAAACGAGAAGGCTTTAATGGCAGGAATTCAAAGCATGGGGCTGCAGCTGTACGGAGACCCGAAATGCAAATTGCCTATGGTTACCTGTATCCGGATTCCTGAAGGTATCGATGGCGAAGCGGTGAGAGCCATGCTGCTGGAGCAGTTCGGAATTGAAATTGCCAGCTCTTTCGGCCCGTTAAAGGGGAAAATATGGCGGATCGGTACGATGGGATTTAGCTGCAGAAAGAAAAATGTGCTGCATCTGCTCGGCGCTTTAGAGGCCGTCATGATCTGCTTCGGTGTGCCAATCCATGCAGCTGCAGGCGTTCAGGCGGCACTCCAGGTTTATCGGGAAGGAGAGGTTCCTGTTGAATAACATCATGCCGATGGGGCATCAAGGTATGGTCGCTTCCCCGCATTATATGGCCAGCACCGTCGGAAGCTTCGTCCTGCGCGAGGGAGGGAACGCTTTTGACGCTGCGGTTGCGGTTAGCGCAACCTTGGCCGTAGTCTATCCTCACATGACGGGAATCGGGGGCGATAGCTTTTTCTTAATGTATTCAGCGAAAGATCGAAAGGTCATCGGTCTTAACGGAAGCGGCCGTTCCGGCCGGGAGGTCTCTTCATCCCTGTTTAAGGATAAAGGGTTATCCCGTATTCCCGATCGCGGTGTTCTGAGCGCCATAACGGTACCCGGTATGGTCGATGCCTGGTGGGAGGCGTGGACCCGATTTGGCCGACTGCCTTGGGATAAGCTTATTGCCCCGGCTGTCCAATATGCCGAACAAGGCTTTCCGGTTTCCAGAGATCTGTATCGCTGGATGTGTAAAGACGAGCAATGGATCCGCGAGGATAAGACTCTGAAGGAAGTATTTATGGATGGAGGCCGATTAAAAAGCGAGGGTTCGCGTCTCGTTCAATCCGAATTGGCGGCGACCTTGCGTCTTCTGATGAAGGAAGGAAGGGATGCTTTTTATAAAGGGCCGTTCATGGAAGCTATGGTCCTGGCCATTCGGGCTGACGGGGGGCTTCTGACTGAAGAAGATTTCCTCTCCCATCGAAGCGATTGGGTCGAGCCGTTGTCGACAACGTACAAAGGCGACCGGATTTACCAAATGCCGCCGAACTCCCAAGGATTTTCACTGCTGCTCATGATGAATATATTGGAGCATTTTGACCTGGCAGGCATTCCGCGAGATTCGGCCGCATTTTATCACCTGATGGTGGAGGTCGTCAAAAAGGCATTTCAATATCGGGATCGTTACTTGACGGATCCGGATTTTGCGCATATTCCTGTAGACCAACTGTTGTCAAAAGATTTCGCAAGGCAATTAAGCGAGCAAATATCATTAACGCCCATGGAAGCCAGCCCTTTTCTATCTTCGCCCATGGGGCAGGATACCGCTTATGCCGCTGTCGTGGACGATGAGGGGAACGCGGTCTCTTTCATCCAAAGCTTATACTATGATTTCGGGTCGGCCTACGTTCCGGAGGGTACAGGTGTGATTTTGCAAAATAGAGGTTCATTTTTTTCGCTGGATGCAGAGCACCCCAACGCCTTGCTTCCGAACAAACGCACCTTTCATACGTTGATGCCGGGGATGGTGCTGCGCGGGGAAAAGCCATACTTATTACTTGGAACCCAGGGCGGCGAAGGGCAGCCGCAAACACAGTTATCCATATTGACCGGTGTTTTGGATTATGGCTGCACAATTCAAGAAGCGATCGCTTTGCCGCGTTGGGTGTATGGGCGGACTTGGGGTCAAGCGAGCGATTCGCTGAAAATGGAAAACCGGAATTTGCAATCGGCCGCGGAGAAGCTCATGCAGTGGGGGCATCGCGTGGAACTCGTGTCCGGTTGGGACGGTATAGTAGGCCAGGCCCAAGGAATCTGTATCGATACGAACGGGGTTATGTACGGCGCCGCCGATCCCCGAGGAGATGGTCTTGCCATCGGTTGGTAAAGTTCGGCAATGAAAGGAATGAAGGAGCAGGATGATCAAGACGCTGTTGGATTTATTTATCGCTTTTGGGAGATCGACTATGCTGGGGTATGGCGGAGGCCCGTCGATTATTCCCTTGTACCAGAATGAAGTGGTGAACCGGTTTGGCTGGATGGGAAACGAGGAATTCGGACAAGCGCTTGCATTCGGCAATGCGCTTCCGGGTCCTATCGCAACCAAGCTTGCGGCCTATATCGGATTCAAGGTTGCGGGATGGAGCGGTGCTGTTGTTGCGGTCGGAGCCGTCGTGCTGCCGACCGCACTGCTCATGGTTTTGCTCGTGAATGTGATGTATAAATTGCAGAGCAATATTTATATTAAGGGTATGATCAAAGGGATTCAACCGGTCATTTTTGTCATGTTGGCCATGTTGGCGTTTGATTTTGCGAAGTTTGCTTTTCAAAAAGGAAGCGGGATGTTTTCTTTTCTGCCTTTTTTGATTGCAGCCCTTTTTTTTATTTCGGTGCAATATTTGGGGCTGAACCCGATCTGGGGGATTGTGGCTTCTCTGGTCATCGGCGCTATTTTCATGCATGGATAGACTGCTGATGAGGCAGCTGCCTAACGCCTGGCGATGACCATAACGCGTATGATCCCCCCTGTTATCCCCTTGGAATGTATGCTCCATAGCAAGCGGAATCCACGATAGCGTTCTTCCACGACTTTATTGGGCCGGCTACCTTGGCAGCCCGTTTTCTGTAAAGAAAAATGACATGCAGCCGTTGCCGGCTTGCATGTCATTTTTCCGTTGTCCACCATTTTATGCCCGTTAGCCATACATGCAGCGCCGCACCTCAGATGATGAAAATGGTTAGAATCCGTCCATAATGCTACTACGGCTGGGAGAGGATCGATGGCTGACTTCATCCCTTTGTGCGACAGCAGTCGCTCGTCCTCGACGATCTGTTTGGCAAGATTCAGTTATTCGCTCACCGAGCCTTCATGGTCAGGCAGCAGCTTCTTCTCGAGCTTCGGATGCCGCTTGACCACAACGCGAAGCAGACGCTTTGCCGCATCCCGCCGTACGTCGAGCGGACTTTGTTCCGGCTGTGCCAGCCTGCGTGCGGGTTTCTTGTACGATACGTTCGTCTGATAGATGGTACAGGATTTGCAATAACTGCAAACGAAACAGCAGATCCGGCTCATTTACCGGTCTGCTGTAATACTTAACACAAGGATTGTTCTACCAGCTCGTGAATGAAACCAAAATCTTTCATGGGAGTTTTCATCCCCTCTTTTTTCACATGATATGCCGGGTCAGAACGCTTGCTTCTTAGTTGCATCGGCAAGGTTAGTTTCGCCGAGAGCATACGCAAGTCTGCCGTCAAGCACGTTTTCCGCCTGATGCTTATTAAGCAAGCCCTCCCAACGCGCAACGACGAAGGTGGCGACAGCATACCCAATAATATTGACTGTTGTCCGATAATTTCCCATGAATCGGTCAGGCGCAAGCATCAGGGCGACTGCGGCCATTGGTATGGAGCCTGTTGCCGCCGCGGTTGCTGACAGTGCAACAAATGCGGACCCCGGTATTCCGGCCATCCCCTTGGACGTTAACAGCAGAACTCCCAGAAGCACAAGCTGCTCGGCAATGCTCAAATGAGTGCCGGTCGCTTGGGCGAGAAAAACCAGTGCCAGCGATAAATAGATTGAGGCCCCGTCCAGATTGAACGAATATCCTGTAGGCACCACCAGTCCGACAACGGCGCGGTTGCAGCCGGCGTGCTCGAACTTATTCATCAGCTGCGGCATGACCGCTTCCGTCGAACCTGTTGCGAACGCGAGAAGAATCTCCTCGCGGACGTAGAGAATTAGTTTCCAGAGACTGAGACCAACGTATGCCCGCATGATGATGGCTAATATAATGAGAAAGGCAACACATGCGACGGTCATGGCAATAAACAGTTTACCGAATGAAAGGAGCGTGTTAATCCCGTACTGGCTGACCGCGAAGGCCAATGCGCCGAATGTCGCTAGCGCCGTAAGCTTCATGATATAGCCCATAATTTGAAACATGACTTTGTTGGCATGTTCAAGGAAATCGACCAGAACCTCCGACGTCCGTCCGCCAATATGGATGATTGCAAAGCCGCACAAACAAGATATTAGCAATACTTGCAATATCGAATTGTTTGCGAACGCTCCGATGGCGCTTTCCGGGATCATATTCAGGAAGAAATCCGTCGTGCTGGGAAGCTGCGAGCCCTTGGTCGCTTTGGTGACTGCATCCGTTGATAGGGTAGCGGTATTGACATTCATTCCTGCACCGGGATTCATCAAGTTTGCAACTACCATGCCTATGATCAGCGCGATGGTCGTTACGATTTCGAAGTAGAGGATCGTTTTTCCTCCCATTCTTCCGACCGCTTTTATGTCACCGACCTTGGCAATACCAACGACAACAACTCCAAAAACAAGCGGTGCAATGATCATTTTGATCAGTTTGATGAAGCCATCGCCTAGCGGCTTCAGGGCAATGCCAATGGTCGGCCAAAAATAGCCCACTAAAATACCCGCGACGATCGATGCAATAATCTGAAAAAATAGTCCTTTGTAAAAGGGCCTCTTTAATATCTCAGTTTGCGTTTGCGAATTCATACTCTCTTTCTCTCCTTCCAACCATTTAACGTGACCTTATATCACATATATTGTTTGTTTATATAACAGATTATAATGAATTTATTTGACTTATTCATCATACAGAATAAACAAAATTAAAATTCCCTTTGTTCATATTGCACAAAATCCGCCCTATGTGATATATTTTTGTTAAATTATATTACGCATAATGTAATGAAGGAGAGGTTGTCCATGATATTAGCGGATCTTCTGAAAATTCCCTGCTTGTCCACATCCAGAGTAATCGCCGGGGAAGAAGGGTTGAACCGCATCGTCTATTCTGTCAACATGATGGACGCTCCGGATATTATCGACTTTTTAAAACCTCAGGAGCTGCTGCTAACCACGGCATATGTCATAAAGGATCGTCCGGAAGCACTGGAATCTCTGGTCTCCAATATGGCCAATGTCGGCTGCGCCGGACTCATGATCAAGACGAAGCGCTTTTTACCGGCAATCCCTATTCGTGTTGTAGAAGTCGCCAATAAGCTGAACTTTCCCATCATTGAGCTTCCTCTGGATTTTTCTCTTGGAGAAATTATGAACCAGTCGCTCAGCTATATTCTCGAAAAAAGTGCCGACGAGCTGCGATACGCTTTAGAAAGCCACAGACATTTCACCAGTATCGTGCTGGAGGGAAAAAGCATTCCGGAGATTGTGCAAGAGCTCTCCAAGTTGCTGGATTCCCCTACACTGCTGTTAAATCATAAACTGGAGCTCATTTCTTCATCCCGACATTTTCAAAGCGCACCTTATATGGCGTTGCTGCCCGTCATCCAGCATGCATTAACGGCCTTGCCGGCCACCCGCTCCACCCAATCTTTGTCCTTGGTGGCGGATGCCGATTCACCATGCCGAAACGTAGCCGTTCACCCTATTCAAACCTATCAGCCTCAAGGATTCCTGATTTCGTTCATTGACAATCCGCCAACCAATAAACATCCCTTAATGGCAATGGAGCAAGCGGCCAACGTGATCAGCTTCGAAATGCTGAAACAGCAGGCGGTAAAGGAACGCTCAAGAAGGTACAAGAATGAATTTTTTTCGGATTTGGTGGAAGGGTTCGTAACCTCCGAACAGGAAGTGATTCATCGGGGAAAAAGATACGGTCTAAACGAACACAGCACCTCTTTGTGTATCGCAGCCAAAAAAGACGCGCCGGCGGAATCAAACGGCATAAACCCCGCTTCGCTTGAAGACAGCAGATTTACGGAGCGCGAGGAACTCTATCAATTAATTAAAAAAGGATTTACGGATCATGGAACGCCCTTTGTCATTTTCACGAAAAACGACCTGTTTGTTGTCATCCTTTCCTATAATCCGAATGAGCCTTATCTTCAAGAAACGGAAATGGAACTGGCGGAGCTATTAAAAAAGATTGCCGATGAGATCTATAAGAGGACTCAGATTGCCGTCTCCTTCGGAGTTGGTAATCCCGTGCAAAAGCTCTTGGATATTTCCGTCACCTACAAAGAAGCGTTCGATGCCCTGCAAACCGGATATCTCAGTAAGAAAAGGATGTTTGTCCAATTCAATCACATTAAAGAATTGGCGGATTTATTACGAATGGTTCCCATAGGAGAGTTGAAGAAATTTTACTTGGACACCTTTCAAGATCTGAAAGGACTGGAGGAAAAAGAACGAAAAGAACTGATGAGAACACTGATGGTCTTTTATGAGAATCATTGCCAAATCGCTGAAACCGCCAAACAGCTTTTTGTTCATCGAAATACCGTTATCTACCGATTGGACAAGTGCGAGCAATTAACAGGACGGAGTTTGCGCACCCCAAGCGATAGTCTTCGCTTCCGGGTCGCTTATCTGATTGAACCTCTACTCCATTAGCTTGATAGAGAAGAACGTTCTCTTTTGCGTTGTATCGAAAGGTTTCTTAACATCTTAAAATCCGAATTCTTATACACACAGGAATTTGAGAGTATTGAACCATTCAAAGTGGAACTAGAAAAATACATCAACTACTATAATCACAAACGAAGTAAGACAAAACTAAAAGGCATGAGCCCAGTACAGTACCGAACTCATGCCTTAAAGGCAGCTTAACTATATCGTGTCTTGAGGATTACGATTAAACTCCAGGTCCCCAAGGATCTCTTTGTCCTCAACGTTGTCGCGGATAACTTTCTGCACACCGATAGCGCTGTACGAGATAAGGAGAACCACGGCAATGTAGTATCCTTTGACGTTCAATTCAAAGGGCGCATTATATAGTCCAATAAAGAACATTGCATAGCCAATCAATAAACCGATATATGACATGCCAGTAAAGGCTGTCGTATTACGCATTTTATGCTTTGGGTTATCTTGCTGCAAAAATTTGTCTTCTGCGTTGTCTCGGGCAACCTTCTGCACCACAATACAGGCCATCGTTATGAGAACCACACAAAGGATATAGTACCCTTTGACATTAAGCTGCCAATCCGCGTTATAAACCCCAATTGCAAATAAAAACAATCCTGCTGCAAAAGCGAAGTAAGATACAGCTGTAAAAGCAGGTGTATTCCTTCTTTGATATTTTTGATGATTCATATGCGTTTATCCTCCATAGCAACCATTTTTGGTTAATACTTGAACTACTTATAATTTAAATAATTTACCAATATCCTACAAGTACTATCTTTTTTTAGTACCACACTAAGGCTCAGGACAAGCAAAATCAACTCATTGAAAACACTTGCTCTTTGCATTTGGTTGTCGGTGTAGATATTGCCCAGGAGGCTCACGTTGCTCGTTCGGTCAGCTATTGGGGAATTGCACTGGGATCGCCGCTGGAGTTCGGCAACCATGACGAGGGCTTTCAACTGTTCGGTCGTTGGATTCAAGATCTGCTCAAGTCTTACAAGTTGACCAAAGTCATCGTCGGCATGGAACCTCCCCACCTATCGGGATATGTTGCGCAAAATGGACCCGTTCCGTTAGAAAAACCGACCTCCACCCCTTAGTTAGATGTGACGAAGCATGTAAGGGCATAGACCCGTTGAGACATGGGAGCGAGAATCGCTAGGGCTACGTGGAGACGTGCACAATATGGAACAACTTGGGTGTTGGACACCACACCTTTGTTCTCGCATGCCCTTTCTACGGATCTAGCCACCGGCTCCTCCGTGTGACTCTCTTCTCTCATCTTACACAGGGTGAAATCCTGCGAATTCATGAGTCTCAGTGAGGAAACTGAATCATATTGAGGGAGCGTAATAAACTGGAGTTTGAAATTGACGTGAGAAAATAAATTTCATGCCGATGTTATTAGGAATCCCGGGAGGCCACAAGCATCAATTCAAAAAAAAAAAAACAGACCATTGGCATGGTCTGCGTGATAGCATTAACGGGTATCACCGTTTAAGCATTGAATCCACTCAAGTCTAATCGAGTCACGGACGTGCCGATGTCCCGTCCGGCAAACGGGCCAACGTCCATTTTGGAAGTACGTTCGTACACGGATACTTCTTTGCTTTTTCTTCATCGATATCGATGCCGAGTCCTGGAAGGTCATTCGGATATACATATCCGTCTTTTTCTACGGGGCATCCGGAGAATACTTCGTAAACTTCTTCCTTGAATCCGTTCCACTCCTGAATACCGAAATTGATGCTGCTTATGTCCAAATGCACGTTTGCGGCATGACCTACCGGAGAAACATCTCCCGGCCCGTGCCACGCAGTGCGGATGCCGAAAGCCTCTGCCATGGACGTCATTTTTTTAGCCGGAGTTATTCCGCCTACTTGGCTAACGTGCACACGGATAAAGTCAATCAAGCGATTGGACATAAGCGGAAGCCATTCATTCGGATTGTTAAACAGTTCCCCCATGGCGATTGGAGTCACCGTATGCTGACGAATCGTGCGATACCATTCGATTTGTTCCGGCGGCAGCGCGTCCTCCAGATAAAACAGCCGGAATGGTTCCATCTGCTTAGCGAACGCGACCGCGTCTATAGGAGACAGCCGTTCATGAACATCGTGCAAAAATTCGATTTCCCAGCCAAGCTTGCCACGCAAGTGCTCGAACAATTCGACGATCCCTCTCATATAAGCCTTCGGATCGTAATAAACGCCGTCCAATGCGTTCTCAGGTTTGATAATTTTTTGGTCCCGACCGCCATATAGCCCCATCTGACAGCGCACATAACGGACGCCCTGTTCCATATAAGACCTTACATTTTCTTCTACCTCTTCTTTGCACGATCCGTCAGCATGCTTGTATATTGCAGCGCCTTCGCGGCATTTGCCGCCAAGCAGCTGATACACCGGTAAACCGGCAATTTTCCCTTTTATATCCCATAACGCCATATCGACGCCCGAAAGAGCATTGTTAAACTCCGGACCATTGCGCCAATAGCCGCTTACCATCGCAGTCTGCCAAATATCCTCGATACGGTGTACGTCTTTTCCGATTAGAAAAGGCTTTAAGTAATCCTCGATAGCTGAGGCAACAGTCAAATATCTTTGGGTAAACGTAGCGCATCCCAAGCCATACAAGCCGGGTTCCGACGTTTCGACTTTGACCACCACCAGGTTGATTCCCTCCGGGGCAGTCAGTATCGTTTTCACATCGCGTATAGTAATCATCTTCGCTGCTCCTATCCGAACATACTCTATTGTTTTACGGCTCCTGCCGTCAGACTGCTGATAAAATACTTTTGCAGGAAAATAAACAGGATGATTAGGGGCAAGCTTGATACAATGGAAGCCGCCATCAAATCGTTCCACACAATCTTATAAAACCCGTTCAATTGACCGATGCCGATCGGCAAAGTTTTCATCTTCTCTGAGGTCGTCAAAATAAACGCAAACATGTATTCGTTCCAACCTACGATGAATGAGTAAATCGCCGTAGCCGCCAAGCCGGGTAACGACAAGGGAAGAATAATCTGCACAAACGTGCGGACCCGGCCGCATCCGTCGATTGTCGCCGCCTCATCCAGCTCCTTAGGTATCCCTTGAAAAAAGCCAAGCATTAACCATGTGCAGAACGGGACTGAAAATGAGATGTACACCAAAATCAAACCCCAATGGGTGTCTACCAGACCAAGCGTTTTCAAAACCTTATAGAACGGAATCAGCAGCATGATAGACGGAAACATTTGCGTAACGAGCAAAAAGGTCAGGAACGCCCCCTTCCCGCGGAATTGAAAGCGAGATGCCCCGTATCCTGCCAGTGCGGAGAATACTAGGGAGATTCCGGTAGAAACCAGCACAACGATAATACTATTGTAGAAATAAGTACCGAACGGATAATCCTTCCAAATTCGAGAGAAAGCTTCAAAAGTGATGTGTTCCGGGATCCATCTGGGCGGAGTAACCATAACTTCATCCATCGGCTTGAGTGCTGTCGACAGCATCCACAACGTCGGAACCAATACGCATAAGGAAGCAATTGCCAATATTAGATACATGAGCAGGTTGAACAAGCGTCCGTTTCCATTAGTCGTTGTCATTGCCGAACAGCCTCCTGTATAAAAATCCGATTAAGAAGCACACAAAGAACACGATTACTGCCATTGCCGCAGCTTTGCCAAAATCGAAGAACTGGAAGGCTTGCTTGAAAATATCGATGCTGACAACGTTTGTGGCGTCCCCCGGGCCCCCCTCCGTCAGCAGCCAAATCATGGTGAAGTGTTTGAACCACCAGACGGTATCAAGGATCAGTGTGACCACGAGCACCGGAAGCAGACCGGGCAGCGTGACGTAACGGAACGACTGAACCCGATTACAGCCATCGATCTTGGCCGCTTCATACGTGTCCTGCGATATCGACTGAAGCCCGGCGAGGACCATCATCATAACCATCGGGTAACCCTTCCATACGCAAACGATGACGATCGCGATAAAAGCGTAAGATGCGTCACCCAACCAGGAAACCGGACTATCAATCACATGAAGACGCATCAGGATATCGTTGAAGAGGCCGTACATCGGGTTGAACAACCACTTCCACAACAATCCGACTACTACTTCCGGGAGCAGCCAAGGGAGGATTAGAATTGTCCGAAAAATTGTTATGCCCGGCAACTTCATATTCAGTATGAGCCCAAGCACAAGTCCGATCGCGAAGTGACCGATAACGGTAAACAACGTATATTTCAACGTGACTACAATATTTCCGACAAACTGAATGTTTGAAAAAATGCTTACATAATTGTTCAGTGCAACAAAGTCCCATTTGTTGACCAAATTGGTATTAAAAAAGCTAATGTATGCGCCATACAGTAGAGGATACGTAACCAACAACAAGAGCGTAATGGCAGCCGGCAAAATGAAACCATATGCGGCCCACCACTCTTTTTTGACGATTGCGTTCTTCACTGTCCCCCCTCCTTTCTTTTCATGATGCCGCCAGCTTTCTGAAGAAGGAACTCCCTTCTTCAGAAAGCCATCGGTGTAATTTGTATGCTTACTTGCCTTCTTTTGCAATCAATTCATTTGCACGCGCAGCCGCTTTTTTCATGGCTTCGTCAGCCGTTACTTTCGAATTCGAAGCCAAGAGGACTTGATAAGATTCGGCTACGATATCATAGAATTGCGAATACGTAGAAATGGTCGGTGCATGATAAGCGTACTGCAGCGCTTTTACGAATCCGGCCTTATCCGGAGCGCTCAGCGACGGGCTTGATGCCAATTGGGCTTTAGTCGGCAGCGGGCCGGTTGCTTCAGTGAATTTCAGTGCATTTTCATTGTTAAGGAGATACTTCAGGTAATCTGCAGCCACTTCCTTGTTTTTGCTTGTTGCCGAAATGGAATATCCCAGCAGCCCGAATGTTGCAGAGTGCTTTTCTTTCATCGGTATAGGAGCGCTGTACAGTTTTCCTTTCATATCCGGATTTTGCGAGATGATGGTGCCGAGAGCATTCGGTCCGCTGATCAGCATGGCCGCTTTACCGGAGGCGAGCATGCTGGCCGCTTCCGGGAAGCCGGTTTCCGTTACGCCCGGAGGAACCACACCGTATTTATTGTTCAGATCGGTATAAAATTGCAGGGCATCCTTAGCTTTCGCAGTGTCCAAATCAGTTACCCATTTGCCGTTCGCATCTTTGCGGACTTCTTCCGCGCCGAAAGAGCGAAGCACAGGCAGGAAGCGGGTTCCTCCAGATGTATTGCGGGTACCGATCATAGCGAAGCCCCATTGATCCGGTTTGCCGTCGCCGTTAGTATCCTTTGTAAGCTTTTGAGCCGCAGCGAGAAAATCGTCCCAAGTTTCCGGAGCCTTCAGCCCTTCCTTCTCGAACAAGTCCCCCCGATAAATCAATGCTTGAGGCGTCGAGGTCCAAGGAATGAACTGCAGCTTGCCGTCTATGCTGGATTCCTCAATGACATTCGGATAAAATTCCTTCAGATAATCCACCCCGAGGAGCTTGCTCAAATCCTCCGTGGCATTCATTTGATAAACGTTGTACATAAATTCCGGCGTGTTTGTAAAGACGTCCGGCATTTGATTGGCAGCGGCAAGTACAGATATCTTTTTGTACATGTCGTTCATCGATACACCCATGAATTCAATTTTTACATTCGGGTGCTCTTTCATATAAGCTTCCGCTATTTGCTTCTCAATGTCTCCCCCGGGTTTTTCCGTTTGGACAGCGGACATAATGGTCAAAGTAGTTTGCTTAGATCCTGTTCCCGCCGCTCCCGAATCGGAATTCTCCGCTTTTGACGAACAACCGATCATGCTTGCGGTTAAGGCCAAGGTGAGAGTTGCTGTAGTAATGCTTTTCAATTTCATAGTTTACCCTCCAACTTGTTGTCATTTATTTGTTCAAAACGGGGTTGCCTTTATGTAGGAACAGGCAGCGGACCGCTTAAAACCAAATTCAGGTAAAGTCATAACACATATCATGTCATACAAGTATAAAGAAAAAAATCAAAAATGATTTTTTAATTGCGCGATTTTTCGGCGGTTCTCTTCCATCCCGATAGCGATCAGCTCTTTCGCTTTTCCTGCGTCTTTATTACGGATTGCTTCATACTGGGCAATATGCCCCTGCAGGCTTTCTTCGTTAACCCCAAAGACGCGATTTAACTCTTCGAGATAGTAATAGTACGCATCCTTAACTGCATTCATAAGTTTGAGGAACAACTCGTTTTTGGAAGCCCTTACAATTGCGAAGTGAAATTCCAGATCGCTCTGGGAATATTTTACAAAGTCATCTTTGTTCGCAATCATTTTCTGCAAGGCTTGACCGATTTGCTGAATATCCTTCTCCTCCGCCCTCTCAACGGCCAAATCAATACACTTGAACTCAATCGTCTCACGAAATTCCATCATGTCCAAAAATTCTTGTTCGCTTAAGTTCATGACAGGGATGAAGCTATTGAGAATGCTTTCATTTATGGAAGGAGACACAAAGGAGCCCTTTCCATGGTGCGTGGTAATGATACCGACAGCCCTTAGCTTTTGAATAGCGCTTCTGACACTAACGCGGCTGACATTAAACATTTGGCACAGTTCGTTTTCAGACGGTATCTTGTCGCCAGGCTTCCATTTTGCGGTGATAATGTTACTTTTGATCTGATCATAAACCTCATCTACCACATTTTGCTTTTCAATGGCCTTTATAATTATTATCCACCACCGATCTTGTAACTTGTGATACAAGTCTAACAAAAAATTCGAATTCGCACAATATGTATTTTCATGTTTGGTACTTCAGACCTATTAAAACCGTCCTGATTTTAAGTTCTTCTTAACGCCATTAGCGTTTCCGCTGAAGGTTTACTTTTCCCCTTTTCGATCTCACTTAAATTGCCTTGTGATATACCAAGCGAAGCAGCAAATTCAACTTGATTTAGTCTGTTTAGTTTTTCTTAGAACACAAATTTTATCCCCAATCATACAGCACCGTACCTTAATCGTATTTTCACTAATGATGACAAAAAATAGCCCGACAAATCAAGGTTTTTTGACTCATCGGGCTATCTTACTTATGACAAATCTACGTTCCAAACCCGTGACAAACAACGTTCCAAACGGTGACAAAGTGAATTACAACTCACAACAACAACAGAATAATCGTTCACTTACCCCAGCCGCTGCCGCATCGCCTCAAACAGCACAACCGTCGCCGCCATCGCAGCATTCAACGACTCGGCCCTTCCGGCCATCGGAATAAGCACGCGCTGCGACGCCAGCCGGTCGACTTCGGGCGACACGCCCTGGCCTTCGTTGCCGATCACGAACCAGGTCGGCGGCCGGAAGTCGCAGTCATAGAGCGGAACAGCGCCCGCCAGGCTCGTACTCGCCACTTGAATGCCGGCGGCCGCGGCTTGCGGCAGCCATTCCCCGAGATCGCCCTGCGCAATCGGAAGATGGAAGAGCGATCCCATCGTGGAGCGCACAGTTTTCGGATTGTACAAATCGACCGTGCCTTTGCCAAGCAATACGCCCGTTGCGCCGACAGCGTCCGCGCTGCGAATGATCGTCCCCAAGTTGCCGGGATCTTGAATGCCGTCGATGACGACAACGAGCCCGTCCGGCAAGCTGGCCTTCATCAAGTCCGCCGGCCGCCATGGCAGCTTGGGAACGACGGCGAATACAGGCTGCGGCGTCTGAGTGTCAGTGCACTTCGCCAGCACCTGTTCCGTCACGGGGACGCACTCGACTCCCGCCGCTTTCGCCTTCCGCAGGAGCGGCGAAACGACGTCGAACCTTTCCGCCGTATACACTAGCGTCTCCGGCATCGACTCGGAGCTCAAAGCCTCCTCCACCAAATGGAGCCCTTCGATCACGAAGCGGCCGATTTTATCCCGCCCTTTGCGGCTTAACAGTTCCGCCCACTGTTTCACACGCGGGTTTTGCGCCGAACGGATCGTGTCTGCCGCGGCAGCGTTTTGTTCATAATATGATGTCAATTCGAGCAACCTCTATTCCGCGAACGTCTTTTCAAAATGCTGCAGGTCTGTATTTTTGCCGACAATGACGAGTATGTCATTCGCTTGAATTAAATCTTCGGCATGCGGCGCAATATTCATTTTCTCTCCGGTTTTGATCGCCATGACGTTGCAGCCATATTTGGCCCGAATATCCAGCTGCCGCAAGCTGCGCCCGATCATCCTTCCCGAGGCCGCAATTTCAACAATGCTGTAATCTTCGGAAATTTCGATATGATCGATAATATTGGATGAAATCAGATGATGGGCCACGCGTTGTCCCATGTCCCGTTCAGGATAAATCACCTTGTCCGCCCCGACCTTGCGCAGTACCTTGCCTTGAAGCTCGGTTTGGGCCTTCACAATTAAGCGCGGGACCCCGATTTCCTTCACAATAATGGTTGTCAGAATGCTCGCCTGAATGTCTTGGCCGATCGCCACCACGACAACGTCGAAATTGCGCAAGCCCAAGGAACGGAGCGCTTCCTCGTCCGTCGAATCGGCCTGCACCACGTGAGTCACGAGGTTAGCGACCTCTTGTATACGCTGTTCGCTGCTGTCAATGGCCAATACTTCAAAACCAAGGTTGGATAACGTCACAGCTACGCTGGAACCGAAGCGTCCCATGCCGATAACAGCAAATTGTTTTTTCATGCGTTTCCGCCTCCACCGTGCGATTCTGAATCTAAACCTGAGCCTTACTTTCATTATAAATATAAATGCAAACCGAAGTCCAATCGTTCAACGTCCTGCTGAAAAAGGCATGAATCCGAACGATTCGGAGCATATTAATGAAAGTGAAATCGAACGAAAAGCGGAGGGCGGGCATGAATTTGAACTTGAGACAAGCCATCGTACAACGGATGCACGATAAATCGAACGAGGAGCTGATGGGGGTGATCGAGGATTCGATCGACGGGGAAGAACGCGTGCTCCCAGGCCTCGGAGTACTGTTTGAAATCATTTGGAAGAACAGCGAAACCGAAGTGCAAACCCAACTCATCTCAACGTTAAAAGAGCACTTGGCCTAGCCGGTTATAGCTCTTGCCGGGAATGGAAGCAGCCCGACTTTCGCCGTTGCGGCAAAGCCGGGCTTTATGCGTTTAGAACCGCGTTCCCTCAAGCCGGCACGAACGGCGGACGACAAGCCGGGTATCGAGCTTCACCCCGATTGGTTTCATCCGCACGTTATCGTCCGCGTTCAGGCGGCCGATCACTTGTTCGGCCGCGATCCGTCCCATTTCGAAGAAAGGAACGGCCACACTGGAGAGCGGAGGATCGGTCACGCGGGCTGCATCCGAATCGTCGTACCCGATAATCGCATAATCCCGTCCGGGCTGAAACCCATGCTCCCGCAGCCCTTGTATCAACCCGATCGCCATCCGGTCGTTGGAAGCGAATACCGCATCGATCCGCTCCATATGCGGCGCCATAGCCGAGGCGGCTTTGTACCCGCTTGTCCGGCTGTAATTGCCTTCGTAATACAAGCCGGCCGGCATCTCGGCAGGGATGTTCACATGCGCTTCCAGCAGGCCTGCTTCCTTCATCGCTCGAAGATACCCCAACCACCGGTCCCCGCTGTTCGAATACTGAACGGAGCCGTTCAAGAAGGCGATATGCCGGCAGTTCCCTGCAATCAAATGTCGAACCGCCTGATAGCTCCCCTCCACATGATCGGCATCCACCAAATTAAATTCGGCTCCCGGAAAATGCTGATTCACCACGCAATAAGGAAATCCGTTCTCGTGCAGCTTGGCAAGCTCCGCCCGTTCCTGCGCCGTATCCGTGGCGCCTAGCAGAATACAAGCATCCACCTTGTGCGATCGGAACAACCGGCTGTAATCGTTCTCCTCGCCGGGAGTGCGGAACATTAACAGCATGTCGTAGCCGGAGTTCCTCGCCTGCTCCCCGATGCCGCTAAGCACCTCGGCAAAATAATAAGTCGAAAAAATATGCACTTTGGGCACATACGGAAGCACGACGCCGATGTTCCCGCTGCGCCTTCTGGCGAAGTTTTGGGCAATCGCGTTCGGATGATAATTGAGCGTCTCGGCCGCTTCCAGTACGCGCTGCTTCGTCTTCTCCCTCATCGGTCCGACCCCGTTGAATACCCGGGAAACCGTTGCTTCCGAGACCCCCGCCAGTATGGCGACTTCTTTGCGGGTTACGATGTAGACCACCCCCGTTCTTTATCGCGCTACGCCAGTTGCGCTCATTATCTCTCGCGCGGCCCGCACTGTCAACCTCAATCGTCCGCTCAGGTCCCTCTTCACCGCTTGCCCTGCTACACTATCAATATGCTTGACAGTACGTTACGGCCGTCTGAGTCGGTCCTGCCCAGCCCCCCGGATAAACCAAAAAAACCTTTCGCCAACCGCTCTTAAAGCAGCGGGGGACGAAAGGTTTTGGCAGATACGCCGTCCCTTACGGGGCCGTCTCCAAAAACTTCAAATTCGGATTTTTCTCCATCGCCGTACGAAGCGCATACTCGTTCTCGAACAGCGCTACATAGTTGTCCTTCTTGTCCTTCACGAGCTGCGAATTGATCCGGAATTTGCCCGGATCGATATCGTCGCCGACGAGCCAGCGAGCAAACTGATACGTCATGCGAGAGAGCTGTACGTCAACCCCGTACTCGCCTTTCATCCGGTACTCGAACACCTCGAACTGGAGCTGCCCGACGACGCCGAGAATCAGATCCTCGAAGCCGATCGTTTTGAACACTTGAATCGTGCCTTCCTCCGTCAGCTGATCCACGCCTTTTTGGAACTGCTTGTGCTTCAAGGCGTTCTTGACCGTCACCTTCGAGAACAGCTCCGGCGAGAACGTCGGCAGCTCGTCGAACTCCAGTCCCGGGGTTTGGCTCAGCGTATCGCCGATGCGGAAGATGCCCGGGTCGAACAGCCCGATAATGTCGCCGGGGTACGCATCCTCGACGATATCGCGGTCCTGTGCGAGAAATTGCTGCGGCTGCGACAGCTTGATGTCTTTACCGACCCGCACGTGCTTGACGCTCATCCCGCGCTCGAATTTGCCTGAGCAAATGCGGAGGAAGGCGATCCGATCACGGTGCGCCGGGTTCATGTTCGCTTGAATTTTGAAAATGTAGCCCGAAAATTTCTCATTCAGCGGGTCGATCTCGCCTACGTTGCTTTTGCGCGATGTCGGTATCGGTGCAAGCTGCAGGAAGTTTTCCAGGAACGTCTGCACCCCGAAGTTGTTGATCGCGCTCCCGAAGAATACCGGGGTCAGTTCGCCGGTACGCACCTTCTCCATATCGAACTCGTCGCCCGCAACATCGAGCAGCTCCAAATCCTGCACGAGCTGCTCGTAGAAAAATTCGCCCGCAATCTCCTTCACGATCGGATCGTCGTAACCGCTGACAGGCTGAACCTGAATTTCACGGTGATCATCGCCCTGGAACAGCTCGACCTGCGTCAGCTTCCGGTCGTACACGCCGCTGAATTGTTTGCCCGAGCCAATCGGCCAGTTCATCGGATAAGAGCGAATGCCGAGCAGGTTCTCCAGCTCCTCGAGCAGCTCAAACGGATTGCGCCCTTCGCGGTCCATCTTGTTAATGAACGTAAAGATCGGAATGCCCCGCTTCCGGCACACCTGGAACAGCTTCTTCGTCTGGGCCTCGACCCCTTTGGCCGAGTCGATCAGCATGACCGCGCTGTCCGCCGCCGTCAGCGTCCGGTACGTGTCTTCGCTGAAGTCCTGGTGACCCGGCGTATCCAGAATGTTGACGCGATGACCCTCATAATCGAACTGCATCACGGACGAAGTGACGGAGATTCCGCGCTGCTTCTCGATCTCCATCCAGTCGCTTGTCGCGTGGCGGCTCGCTTTGCGCCCTTTGACCGTACCGGCCAGCCGAATCGCTCCCCCGAATAAGAGCAGCTTCTCGGTTAATGTCGTTTTCCCGGCATCCGGGTGAGAGATGATCGCGAACGTCCGGCGTTTGCGGACTTCCTCCGCTATTTTTCCTTGATTATCGGTACTCATGTCGAATGTAATTCCTTCCTCATTTCGCAAAGTTACAGATGTTTCTTACGCCTTCGTCAGCGGAACCGTCCAATCGGCTTCCTTCAGCCATTGCTTCCCGGTGAAATCCCGGCCGCGAAGCGTGACGCGATCCCGATACACTTGCACATACAAGCCTTGCGACTTCTCTTTATCCACGGTCTCGTATTTGCGGTTCATGACGCGGCCGACCGATGAATTATGAAAATAATGAAAGCTTTCCCTCACATAATGTTCAATAGTCCCTTGAAAATCCTGATGACTGTGCCCGCAGAATACGAATACGTTCTTATAAGGCTTCAATATTTCACGAAAACGATTCGCAGGAATCAGCTGATGCGTTTTGCCGTCGCGGCCTGCTGGCGGAAGCGGCTGATGCGTCATAATGAACACCGGCTTGCCGTCCTTGTGTGCGGCCAGACGCTCCTCCAGCCAGGCGAGCTGCTCCTCGGAATACCAAGCGCCCTCGCCGACCTCCGGTTTCTCCTGCACATACGTTTCCTGCGACAGCAGAATGACGTGATGTCCCTGCACCCACACGTCATGGTACGGCTTAGACAAGCCGAAGAACGCTTGAAACCGCTCGCGCGACTGCCAATCGGTTTTGCCGTTCGGCATCGTATCTTTATTAAATCGGCCGAATCGATCAATCCAAACGTCATAGTAATCGTGGTTGCCCATGTTAGCGTACAGAGGCGGCAGCTTGTACGCCGAGAGCAGCTTGCTTAGCCCCTTATACTCTTTCTCGCTGCCGTACTCGGTCAAGTCGCCCGTAAGCGCGATCGCGTCAACCGGCCCCCCGAGCTCCTGAATGTCTTCGAGCGCTTTCTTCAAATTCCGGATCGTATGCGGATCGGCTTCCGAAACATGCAAATCGCTCAGCACCATCAACGAAAACAGCGGCGCATTCGGATCGCCCCCCGCTTGCGGCTCCGGCTTGCCCGTTTGAGGGGCGTCCACCGAACCTTTCGCGGCTCCCGGCGCTCTGGACGCTTCTTGCGTGGCAACAACCTTCTGCAGCAGCTTGACGAGCCCAGCGAGCGCCGTCGCAATCAGAGCGAGCATGGCGAGCATCCACCCGATAAAAGCGCGTCTGGACACGCAGAACCCCCCTTACCTAACGTCAACACTTACTCTCCATCATAACATACTTCACGAAATGAAAAAAAGAGACTGCCCGGCGCGAAGCTTCCCCGCAGCCTGACAGCCTGTCCTTCGTTTATACTGTAGCAAAAATGTCCGCGCCGGCGTCTCCCGTACGAACCCCTATGTCCGGGTCCGGCGCTCCACCGGCCTCGGACAAGTTCATTTCCGTTGTGGCGCTGCTTGCTTAACGCTGTACGAATTCCCAAGCCACTTCGCCTTCGTCTTGACCGTTGACCGGCCACCAGCGGAAACCGTCTTCTTCGACCAGCTTCCGGCCGCGTTCCGGTCCCCATGTGCCGGCCGGGTACGACTGCAGGTCATCGGACCGTTCGCTCCATGCTTGCGCAATCTGGTCGACGTACTTCCAGGCGAGCGCCACTTCATCCCAACGAGTGAAGTAGGTGGAGTCTCCGCGGGCGGCGTCATGCAATAGACGCTCATACGCTTCCGGAGTATTCAAGCCGACTTGGCAGCTTTGGCAGAAGTCCATCGCCACCGGCACGATCGTGCCCTCCGAGCCCGGTTGTTTGGCGTTCATTTTGAAATAAATGCCTTCCATCGGGTTGACGCGGAACACGAGCAGGTTCGGCTCCAGCTTGTGCTTCTTGGCCAAATATACATTATTCGGCACATTCTTGAACTCGACCACAACTTCAGTCGTTTTCACGGGAAGCCGCTTGCCTGTACGAATGTAGAACGGCACGCCGGCCCATCGGAAATTATCCACGAACACGCGCGCGGCAAAATACGTTTCGGTGTTCGAATGCGGATTTACTTTGTCCTCCTCGCGGTAACCGGGGAGCGCCTGTCCTTTCAGCGTTCCCGCCGCATATTGACCGCGGACGGTATGGGCGCGCACCTCATCGGACGATTCAAATCCCCGCAAGCTGCGAAGTACCTTCACCTTCTCGTCCCGGATACTTTCCGGGTGCATCCGTCCCGGGGGCTCCATGGCCATGATCGCAAGCATTTGGAGCATATGATTCTGACCCATGTCGCGCAGTGCGCCGGAACGGTCGTAGTAACCGCCGCGCTCTTCCACCCCGACCGTTTCGCTCAGCGTAATTTGAATGTTGGCAATATATTTATTGTTCCACAGCGGCTCGAAGAACGCATTCGCGAACCGAACCACGTTGATATTCTGCACCATTTCTTTTCCGAGGTAGTGGTCAATGCGGTAAATATCCTTCTCATCGAACACTTGGCGGATTTCGGCGTTCAGCTTCTCGGCGGATTTCAAGTCGTAGCCGAACGGCTTCTCGATGACCAGCCGGTGCCAGCCGCCGGTTTCCTGCAGGCCGCCGGCCTTCAGGTTATGCGACACGCTGCCGAACAGTTCCGGCGACAGCGCCAGGTACGATAACCGGTTGCCGCCGATTTCGAATTTGGCGTCGAGCTTATCGGTCAGGCTGCGCAGCTCGCGAAACCCTTCCACGTTGTTGATGTCGAGCGACATGTATTCGAAATGCTCGGCGAAGGACTCCCACTGCTCGTCCTTCGTTACATTGTAGCGCGCGAACTCTTTGATCGAATCCAGCACGTCTTGACGGAATTCCGCATTGGAACGCGGACGGCGCGCGAGGCCGACGACGGCGAATTTATCGCCCAGCTTCCGCTCGCGGTATAAACTGTAGAAAGCCGGGAACAGCTTACGACGAGCCAAATCCCCAGTCGCTCCAAAAATTAAAAACACAGCATTCGTCATAATTTCCCTCATTCTTTCTCTTAGTATATAGGGTGGAAAAAACGCCTATCCTGCTTTTCCCTTTAGCATAACCAAAATGAGAACGAGTTTCAATACTCTGTCGTAATGACAGGTGTGCCGAGCGTCAGCCGCCAGTCGCCCGATTGCGAATCGCAGCGCAGGGCCGCCTGCAGATGAAGCTTCCGATCGCCGCTCCAGACGAATTCGTTCAGCTCCGGCGACGCGTACGAGACGCTGACCGTGCCTCTGTCCTCGTAACGCTCCTCCGCCTTCGCTGCCAGCTCCCGCTCCACCGTGCGGAGCGCGGCTTCCGCGCCTTGCGCGCTCGGGTCGGCAAGGCCGCCCTGCACCATTACGTTCCATGAGGCATCCCACTCCAGCCCCTCTACAGCGGCGTCCAATCGCTGCTGTAGAGCGACCGCTTCCGCGGCTCCGGCCGCAGGGAGCGTCTCACATTCCGTCTTCACGATCGCGTAAAACTCGCCGGCATTCAGCGAGGTAAGCAGCAGCGTCTGCTTGCAGCCGCCCGCTGCACCCTCCTGGCGGTATACGGCGTGCCCTTGCTGCTCTGTGAGGGCGGCGGCTGGAGTCATGCCAAGCCGTTCGCTCCACAATTGCCCGTCGGCGAGCAGATCGGCTTCGCCGGATACGGGGAGGTAAGCGCCTGTCTTTTTCATCGTCAGCTTGACGGTTGCTGCAGGATCCATGACTTGCTTCGCAGTCGTCAAGAGCTTGATAGTGTCGGCATAGGCCCCCGCCTTGCCCGCCGTCCCCGCTGCCGGCAGCGCCGCCTGCGTGCGCAGTACCGCCAAACATCCGATTGCCGCCAACGCCAGCAGAGCCATCATCCCGAACTTCCGCATCGCATATCCCGTCCTTTTGTTCCGAATCTATCAATCTATTGACCAGCATGGCCGGAATCCATAGATTGTATACCCCGCGCCCGCAAAAATAGGCAGTCGCCCCCGGGCATTCGTCTAGGACAGCGGTACAAAAGCCGCATAGTCTGAAGTGTAGGCTTCCAGCAAGCCATGACGGAGGTGAATGTACGCATGAAACCGATCTATCCGATTGGCGAAGCGGGGTGCAGGCCGCATTACGGCAAGCCGGTCTGCGTGATTTTGAAGAACGGTACCGAAATCTTCGGGACGCTGATCGGCGTCAAGAAAGGCGAGCTAATTCTCAGTTACGACGAAGAAGAGGCGGTCGCTCCAGCTTCCGGCCCAACCAGGAGCAGCCGACGCTCGCCGAAGAAGAAAGCCCCCGCTTCCGGCAAAAGAGCCGGGAAAGGAACCGCCGCCGAGCATATCGCGCAGGCATCCGCTCATCCGTTCGGCCCCTCCCCTTACCCGGCGTATCCCGTTTCCGTTCTTCAGCACGGCCGCCGAGTCGTTCTCGACATTGGACTGGTTGGGCTGTTATTCACACTCGCTTAATTGCAAAAAACCAAGTCTCCGAGGCTCGCAAGCAAAGCGAACGGCAGACTTGGTTTTTCATTACATTGACTTCCTCATCAAGAAACAACGCATATGCGGATCGTAATAAATCGATGTGTACCCTAACCGTTCATAGAAGCCCCGGGCCCGCCCGTTCGCTTCGTCGACCCACAGGGTCACTTCGGGCAGTCCCAATTCCTGCGCCTTCCGTTCCACGTATAACATTAAACGTTTGCCAATCCCCTTTCCCTGATACCGGGGATCGACTGCGAGCATATCGACCGACAACCGTTCGCGGTCTGCTATTAGCGCGATAAATCCGACCGGAACGCGTCCGGCCGTTATTTCCACGTACGTCACGCCCTGGCTCAGCCGCTTTCGCAGAAGAGATCGACTGACTCGAGCGCTCGGTAGCGTCTGTTTGGCGAAAGGTAGCAGCTCTTTCTGGACAAGCTGATAAATCACGCCGTCGTCGCGCCGAGGAATTCGTTTGCGGATCATCCGTCAAACCGCCTTTCCCTAGCTGAAGCTTTTCCTCCATCGTATGTAGGGAACGGAAGAAAGGTTAGGGCGGACGACCCGTTTATTTTTTATACTTTTTGCCTACGAATCGCAGGAACGCAACACAAATCACCAACACGCCCGCTATCACGATCACTTGTACCGCATTCATCCGAACGAGCTCCTTTTGACCGAAATTTGATTTTTTATGTTACTCCAATTACTCGGCTGGTGTCAAGTGAAATGATTTACGAGCAAAGCGCCAATGGTTTATAATGGAAATAAGCATCTGGAGGGATAGGGGGGCCGGACATGATTACACCACCAATTACACGAGTATTCCGCCCGTATGAGGTGCATGCCCAGTGGTATGCGTACGAACAGTCGCAGTCCAAAGCCGTCGGCTCGGTGAAGCCGAAACCGCCGGGCTTGCCCGTTATGCTTTGGCCCCAACATCGATTCGAGCAATTCGCGCGAAGGACGGCCGCCGATCTCGCGAACGTGTTGACCGCGGCCGGGAAAGCCGGACAAGCCGTCGAGGCGGCCAAACAAGCCGCGACCACGACGGAACCTGACGGCTTGCCGGAAGCCGCCGAGCATATGGTCGAGGGATTCAATCGGCTGTCCGGCGCTTTAAGCGATGCCGGCAGCCTGTTAAAGCCGGCTGTCCGCAAATGGGCGTCCCGCCTCCCGTTCGGCGACCTGGAGCGCATCGGCATCGTCCGGCAGCCGGACGGCTCGCTGCGAATCGATGCGGAACTACTCGCCGAGCAATTGCAGCGGCAGCCGGACGTCGTTGCCGGCACGCTGACCGGCAGCGGCGGCTTCGCCGATCGGCTGGCAGCAGCGGCTGACCGTCTGCAATCGCTCGCCGCGTCGAGCCTGATTGACCGGCAGCAGGACGAATACCGCGCGTTCAGCAGCTACACGGTCAGCCCGGACAGCGGCTTGCAGACGTATTTATCCGTGCCGCTAACCGGCACGCTGTTGGATGTGTCCAGGTAAGGAGAGCCCTTGCGCCCGCCTCGCGATCAGAGGCGGGACGCTCCGTCAGGCGCCTGTCGCCCCTGCCGCCGCTTGGCGCACGCGCAGCGCATGCCGGATCGTCTCCTTTTTCACACGGTCGGCTTTATCCGCTTCAGCCTCCATAAAGAAATCGTCGGATTGATATAAGGAAAGCAGCGTGTTCTCGGCTGCCCGTCTCGCGGCGTCCTCCCGCTGCAGCAAATAATGCGCAATTTGATAACTGTATACCTCGTAACGCTTCAATACTTCCGCCTTCTCCCCGAACGACAGCCGTTTCGTCGGTTGGTGTCGTTTCTGTGCAGCCAAGCCTTTCATTTTCGGCAAGTCATCTCCTCTCCAAGCCGCAAAGAACGCATTCGTCCTCTAAGTAATATGACGAATGAGCGGCTGGAAAGCATTCACTTCTAAAGAAATCTTAAGAAATACAGAAGCCCCGACGGCATTTGTTCCGTCAGGGCTTCCTATTGTTATGCAACATGGTTACCGGCCGCATCTTGTCTCATTTTACCCAATCTATCGACCACGCTTCAATACCGCGAATGACAGGTTCCAGGGCGCGCCCCTTCTCCGTTAATGAATATTCGATGCGAACCGGCGTTTCCGGGAATACTTCCCGTAACACGATTCCTTCCTGCTCCAAATCCTTTAGCCTTTCGGACAGCAGTCTTCCGCTGATGGGCAATGCCGCTTCAATCGTGCAAAACCGCTGACGGCCCGAAAGCAGCTGATAAATGATGAGCACGGCCCACCGTTTACTGAGGATTTGCGACGCTTTTTCCATCCGGGGACATAACGTCGACTCGTTCATAAGGCTTCACCTCACTCTTAGTACTAGTATAACCGAAATAAACTAAAAATTATATAGTTAAACTTCATTAATTAGTTACTTGACATATTTAAGTTATTATCTTAAACTAACTTACATAAAGTAACCTAAAACGAACGCACTTGAAGGAGGTCCCCTTAATGGTACCATCGTTATTTTTAGCCCACGGTTCACCGATGCTGGCCATCGAGCAAACCGAATACGCCGCATTTCTCGCTCAACTGGCCCAGCGCATCCGTCCGAAAGCTATCGTTATTTTCACCGCGCATTGGGAAACTGAAGTGACGACGATTTCCTCGTCGGACGACGTATACGACACCATCTACGATTTCTACGGCTTCCCCGACGAACTGTACAAGATTCGTTATTTAGCCAGAGGCTCCTCCATCGTTGCTGCGAACGTGAAGGAGCGGCTGGAGAAGAACGGCATCGCCGTACAAACCGACACGACGCGCGGCCTCGACCACGGCTCCTGGACGCTGCTGCACCGGATGTACCCCGAAGCTGACATACCGGTCGTACAGGTTTCGGTCAATCCGTACACCGCGCCCCGCGAGCAATACCGGATCGGTGAAGCGCTCCGCGGCCTCGGCGACGAAGACATCCTCGTGATCGGCAGCGGTGTCACCGTGCATAACCTTCGCATCATCAAGTGGGGCCAAACGACACCCGAGCCTTGGGCTGTCGAATTCGACGAGTGGCTGCTCGGACGCCTGGAGCAAGACGATCAGGAAGCGCTGTTCGACTATGCCGCGCAAGCCCCTCACGCCCGCCTCGCTGTTCCGCGCGCGGAGCATTTCGTGCCCTTCTACATCGCATGGGGCAGCGGAAATCCGCAAAGAAAGCCGTCGGTCATTCACCGCAGCTACGATTTGGGCACGCTCAGTTATTTGAGCCTTGAATTTTAATCCTAAGGGAGAGAAACAGTCATGAATAGAAATGTCGAAATCGGACAACTCATTTTACGCATAGGCTTGGGCCTCACCTTCATGATCCACGGTTACTTGAAATTTGCCGGAGGCATCGCCAATGTTTCCGGCTGGTTCGAAAGCATCAGTCTCCCTGGCTTCATGGCCTATGTGGTCGCTTTGGTCGAGCTGATCGGCGGCTTCGCGGTGATCCTCGGACTTGGAACCCGAATCATTTCCGCGCTGTTCACGATCATTATGCTGGTCGCCCTGTTTAAAGTAAAGCTTGCCGCAGGCTTTACGGGCAGTGCTCAAGCGGCCGGATATGAGCTTGAAATCGTACTGCTGGCCATGTCCGCAGCACTTGCCTTCAGCGGCAGCCAGTTGCTCTCCGTCGAGAGATTGCTCCTGAAAACGATGTTCGGCGATCAGTTCGAAGATCGCCGCGCCGCTTAAGCCAACAGCAAATCCCCGTTCCTGCAGCCTCCGCGCTGACGGATACGGGGATTTTTGTGTGTTTGCTATTCCACCAAGCCCTGCTTAAACGCATAGATGGCCGCTTGAGTCCGATCCTCGACGCCGAGCTTAGCGAGTATATTCGTCACATGAAACTTCACCGTTTTCACGCCGATGAACAGCTCGTCTGCGACATCCTGGTTCGATTTGCCCGAAGCGATCAGCCGCAGCACTTCCATCTCGCGATCGGTCAGCTCCTCGTGCGGCATCGCCGCCTGCTTCGGCTGCCGGAACCGGTTCATCAGTTTGGAAGCGACTTGTGATTCAAGCACCGACTGCCCTTTAACGGCCGACCGGATAGCTTGGGCGATTTCTGCAGCGCGCGACGTTTTGAGCAAATAGCTGAACGCTCCCGCTTCTATGACCGGATAAATTTTCTCGTCGTCGATAAAGCTCGTCAGCACGATCACTTTACAATCCGGGTGCTGCTCCAGCAGACGGCGCGTCGTTTCGATCCCGTCCATCCCTTCCATCACCAAATCCATCAGCACCACATCAGGACGGTATTCGAGCGCCAGCCGAATGCCTTCCTGACCGCTGCTTGCCTCGCCCACCACCTCGATATCGTCTTCCGTACCGAGCACGGCCGCTAGTCCGATCCGCACCATCTCATGGTCGTCGACTAGCAGCACTTTAATCGTCGTCTCTTCCATTCTGAGTCCCTCCCTCCGCCATAATCGGAATTCTGATCTCGATCCGCGTGCCTTTGCCCGGCGCCGTCAATAAATTCATCGAGCCGCCGATTTCGTTCACGCGTTCATTCATCGTAACTATACCATAGGACGCTTGCTTCCTCATATCCAAATCGAAGCCGACGCCATTATCCCGGATCAGCAGCCGCACCGCATCGGCGGAAGGCTGCGTGAGCCGTACTTCAAGCTTCGTCGCCTTCGAGTGGCGCAGCGCATTCGACATCGCTTCCTGGGCGATCCGGAACAGATGGTCCTCGATGCCCTTGGGCAGCTTAATATCGTCCGACAGCTCCCAATCCATCTCCATCGGCACTTTCGCCGCGAGCTCCTGCATCAGCTCGACCAGTCCCTCCGACAAGCGCTTGCCCTCCAGGTGAACGGGCCGCAAATGCAGCAGCAGCGCGCGCATCTCCGATTGGGCAACCGACGCCATCTCTTCAATAAGATGGATCTGCCGCTGCGCTTTGTCGAAATCTTTATCCAGCGTCCGCCCGACCGCCGTCGCCGTCATCGAGATTGCGAACAGCTGCTGGCTGACCGCATCGTGCAGTTCGCGTGCCAGCCTCTGCCTTTCCTCGACGATAGCCGAATATTTAGCCTTTTGCGCCAATTGGGCGTTGTTGTTGGACAGCCGCTGCAGCGAAGAGACCTGCTCTTCCCATTTCTTCGTTATTTGATTAAGCTGCTCCCCGAGGCGTCCGATCTCGTCCTCGCCTAACGGCGGCACCGCGCGGCTCAAGTTTCCTTTTTCCAGCAGCAGCATCACTTCCCGAAGCTGTTCGAGCCTGCGGTTGATACGCGTAGAGTACCACAGCCCGTAAGAGCCGCCGAGGATGATCGTAATGGAGATCAACGTCAAACTGAGGCTCACGCCTTCTTTCCACGACTCAAAAGGACGAATATACCCGTTCGCCTGGAGAAAGTACACGATAACGGCAAACAAAATAAGGCTGAGCCCGATGGACTCCGCCATACTTCGCCATATCATGTTGGTCAGACGTTTCTCATGTCCGTCCATGCCGCTTCCTCCACGCTACACGATTTTGATATCGATATCCGCAATAACATAAGACATTTCGATCTTCACTTGACGATCCGCCGTCCAATAGTTCGGCGACTGCCATACGAGCTTGTTCAGCACGCCCGCTTCCTTATCATACCCGATGCTCGTTTGACCGAAAAGCACAGAAGCCGTCACGGATACCCCGACATCCTCCGGCACGATGAAATCGATGTCCCCGATCACGCCCTGCAGGACGATGGTCGTCTCCTTCTGCTCGGGTATCGCATACGTCAAATCCATATGAATCTCGCCAAGCACGTTCCAAATCGACATATCGCGCAGCATCCAGGGATCTCGGCCCCAACGAATGCTGTCGATGATGCTTTGCTTCCGGTAATGACGATCGTCCCGGTCTATCTTTCGTGATTTGTGATAAAAAAATCCTAGAGAAATCAGCACGACCGCAATCACGAGCGGCATATTTCCGCCCAAGAGCAGCAGCAGGCCGATAATCATCAGCACATACCCTTTGCGCCCGGTTCCCGAACGAACTTTATACACGCCGAATAACAGTAAAAAGAGGGCGACCACCGTGATGAAGCTCATGTGATCGTGCGCCAACAAAAAAATGCCCGCTCCGATCAAAACGAGTGCGATATTGCGGTTTCGTTTACGGTACATGTGCGCCGCCCCCTTTCGTCGGTCTAGTTGATAGCGTGAAACAAAAGCCATAGCGGCTGCATAATGGCCCTCCATGGCTTTTGCCCTACCTAGCATATCATAACTGCCGGGTTCGCTCCACTAGCATTTTCACGGCTGCTGCGAATGCTTATTTAGGCTCGGAAGAAATTTTTTCTTTCAGAAGGTTCAACTGCTCGTCGAGCTTTTGCTGTTTCGCCGGATCGACGTTCGCGCCAAGACCGTAAGCCGAACCCGTATAAGAGGCCGTGCCGACAAAAGGCTTGCGTGCGATCTCCGCCTCCACTTCGAGCGTCATGATTTTCTCTTCCATGCGGCGGAAGCCCTTCACGGCACTGCCGCCTTCGATAACGTTGTTCGCCGTCACTTCGGCCATTTGCTTCTTAGCCTTGGCCAGCTGTGCGCGGGAAATCAGCTCGCTGCGCTTGTTGCGCATTTGATAGAACGAATCTTTCATTTCATGCAGCTGTTGTACCAGCTCGGCCGCTTGCCCCTTGGCCTGCTCATGCAGCTCGGTGTATTCGGTAATTTTCCCTTCGTGATACAGCTTTTGTTCGAGTGCTTGGCGTGCCGCCAGCTCTTGATCGTTCTTGAGCGCTTCCTTCGCTTGCGCTTCGAATTGCGCCGTCAGACGAACCGCTTCATCCAGACGTTCCTTCAGCTTACGTTCACTGGCGATTTGACGGGCGACCGTCACTTCGGCCTGTGCGATTTCCTCTTCCATGTCGCGGATATATTGGTTCAGCATAATGATCGGATCTTCGACCTTATCCAACAGCTCGTGCAGCGACGCTTTCGTCATATCTTTAATTCTGGAAAATACTCCCATGATTATATCTCTCCTTTAGTTTGGTTTTGTTGTTGTTTTTCGTATTGCGCGACTTTGGCGCGGAGTTCTTCAATTTCTTTCCACATCGCTTTTTTCTCGATGTCTTTCATCATATCGTCGAGGTCGCTGCCGGCCGTGCCCGCCGCTTGCGCTTGGCTTGCCGCATACTCGGCTTCGTAACCTCCCGCTTGCTGCGGGCTGCCCCAGCCGTAACGCTGCGCTTTACGGTAGTGCCTCTCGGCGCGCTTCCAATCTTTCCAGCTGCAAAATTGATGATCCCACTTGCCGCCATACGGATTCGCCCCTCCGCCATAGCCGGGACCTGGACCGTGAGGCCCGCCGTGCCAAGGCTCGCTCGGGATCACCAGCGCCGCCAATACATAGATGCCGATGACGACTCCGCCGGAGAACAGCGTCGTGATGACCACCAGGAGACGAAGCAGCGTCGCATCGAATCCCAGCGTTTCTGCAAGACCTCCACATAAGCCGGTAATCTTACGATCGGTTCGGGAACGGTATAATTTCGTCATGGTCGATTCCAGCCCTCCTGTTGCAGTTTACTGCGAAGTTTTGCGAGTTCTTGGTCCAGCGCTTGCGAAGCGGCGCCGCTGGCGGCAGTCCATGCGTCACGGACATGGCCGCGAACCTCGCGAAGCGTTCTCGCCGTCAGTTCCATGTCGGATACGCGCTCTTCCAATCGTTCGAACATGCGTGGCGACGGTCCTGCGCCCATCGAACGCATTCGTTCGTTCATGCGCTGCTGCAGCCGGACAGATTCCAGTCTGGCGATATAATAGCTCCGTTTCGATGCGATTTCATCGAAATCGGCTTTTAATTGCTGCACTTGCTCCTCGAGCTCGACGATGCCCAGTTTGCTTTGCTCATACAAGGCTTTGTACTGCGCCGCTTTCTCTTCCTGCGCCATCTTCTCCTGCAGCGCCATCCGGGCGACTTCATCCTCGCCGGCACGCAGCGCCAGCATCGCTTGCTGCTCGCGGCGCTCCTTCAGCTGCTCGGCTGCCGCGTACTGATGGCGGAGCGACGCGGCGTGGCTTAAACATTGCTGCAGCAGCTTCTCCGATTCGCGGATCTGCTCCGACTGCGAAGCCAAATATTTATCGATCAAGCGAACCGGGTCTTCCGAATTTTCCAGCATCTCATTGAAATGGGCGACCGTGATGTCACGGAATCGTTTGCCTAAACTCATGCTTCGTTCAACCACCTTTTCTTCTAGGATTCGTTATGTGTGTTAGTAAACCGATTTTTTGCAGCGCAGCATCGAGACACCGTAACCGATCAATCCGATCGCCACCAGCAATCCGATCAATCCGGACAGCTTGCCGAGCAGAATCAAACCGCCGATACCGATCAAGATCCAGCCGATAATGCTCTTACCGTTCTTCAGTCCGACGAATCCGAGGCCGACCATAGCTGCGGGGAATAGGATGCTCATGACATGATGCCCGATGTGAAAACCCGTCTTGTTCAGCAGGATCAGCGCTCCGAAGAAAATCAACAGCACCGCGAGTCCGGTATGTTTATTCATTCTCATGAATTCGTTTCACCGCCTTTCGTTTGTTTCTCGTTTGCTTATGTCTTTATTCTAGGGAAAAACCGCTCCGCCCAAAACGAACCTGCGGCGGGTTTTGAAACTCGACTAAAGTCCAGTGAACTGCCCGACTGGCGGATTCAGCAGCCGCAACTAAAAAACCTCAGCATCCCCAATAAGGGTGCTGAGGTTTCATTTAAAAGTAATCCGCCAAATACACCGGGCGCGGCGGAATAAGCCGTTCCAGCGTTTCCACCGCTTCCGCCGTGCCCTGCAGCCTGCCGATCTCATGCAATAAGGCCGGGCGCCGGTAACCGAGCATCAGCACCGCCAGCGTTTGAATGCTGCAGGACGCGAACGGGAGGCATCCTGACGACGCGCTGTCCGCTTCCCGCACGACAGCCGTCCCGGACTCGTCCACAGAGAGCCGCCACACCCCGTTGTTCCACGCGGCATGCGTGTCCTCGACGCGCAGCAGCAGTGTGCTTTCCACACCGGAGGCGAACGGAAATTTTGCCAAAAACGCGGGCACATCGACGATTCTGGCCATAAATGTAGGCGAGAGCTCCTG
This sequence comes from Paenibacillus sp. EPM92, assembly GCF_016586185.1. Classification (NCBI taxonomy): domain Bacteria; kingdom Bacillati; phylum Bacillota; class Bacilli; order Caryophanales; family Paenibacillaceae; genus Paenibacillus; species Paenibacillus sp. EPM92. The sequence goes on along the minus strand of NZ_BCPS01000046.1, from coordinate 8,008 downwards.
CTTGATGCGCGGATGGTCGAGCAGGAACGCCAGATCGTCCTCGGCCGGAGCTGACAGCGTGAGACGATCGATCATCGAATCGTGATCGGCCAGAAACCGCCATAGCGCCGTCCGAGCTTGGTGATCGAGATATACAAGCTCGTGCACCTTCAATACCCGCTCCTTCACCTGATACATCACATATCCTGCAGCACGCCCCGACGAGTCGTAGTACACGGCTGCCGTCCCCGGCTTATTTCGGAATACGCGATGCTCCCACCAGCCCTCCTCCCGGACCAGCATCCCGTTGTATCGCTCGGCATAGGCTGTGTACACCGGCTCCAACAGCTCACGCTGCCCGCCGGTACGTACGATCTTCCCTGTGCCGGCCGGCCAATGGGGGAGCAGCGCTGCCGGGATATCGTATATTTTCTGCTCCGCGCACATTTCCCAGCCGAACTTCCGGTAGAAAGGGAATTGAAACGGGTATAGGAACGACAGTGTCTGTCCCTGTTCCTTCATGGTCATCAACGCATGCGCCAGCAGCTTCGTCACAAGCCCGCCCCGCCGGTACTCCGGCCAAGTGGCAACGCCTGCGATGCCGCCCAGGGCGAATTTCTTGCCATGCATCCAGGTTTCGAAGCCGTGGATCGTCAGCTTGGCCGCCAAGCGGCCATCCACATAAGCGCCCCACAGCTCCTCGGTGCGCATCAAAGCTTCGCGATGATAACGGTCTTCCTCTGTCAGTACATACTGAAAAGCGAAAGCAGACAAATCCATCGACTCTTGAAACTGCTCCTTGGGGATATTGCGAATCACCGGCTGTTCACTCATCGCACAACTACCTTTCTTTTCCTCGTCGTCTCTACTTTTTAACCCGGCTGCAAAAAACGCATTCCAGTCCGGCTGATTGCCTCGCGGCCGAGCGTTCTCCCGCTTGCTGTACGTTCGGTCCATCCGTTTCGTGCAATCTTGAAAACTCATTTTCTCGCTTTATCGAGGCAATCCTCATATACTTGCGTCTTGCGTATGCGCCTAAGTAAAAGACAAAAGACATGCTGCTGCCATTGTAACCCAGAATATCGGGAAATTCCATGTTTCTACCATGAATAAAATGCTAGTCAATTGGATGTAAATCAGTAGCAGCGAGCTTTGAGCGAGCATCTCCGGCCCTGTTCTCCCGCGGAATTAACTGTTTTTTTCCTGTCTCGGTCATAAGTCCATACCAAAATTATATAAAGGCCATATAGTATAATATGACTTCTGAAAGGGGGATGTCACATGAGCGCTGTCGGATTTTTTACAACAACTGGTGTAATTCTTGTATTGTTCATCTTGCTCGTAATTGTTTTACGTGCACTCATCATCTAATCTCTTAATGCCGAAAAACCCCCTGTAAAGCTACTAAGTAGCTTTCAGGGGGTTTTTCATGTATAAGGGCCACCCTCCGATTTGCGGCATGCGGCGTCCCGTCGGCTTATGAGTTCGCTTGTCGCTCAAGAGCGCCTTCGAAGCATGCAAAAAGGCTCGAACCTTCACGGTCCAAGCCTTCGGAATTAATTTAAATAACCCATAATAATGCCCGCTGTTTCCTCGATTGCCTTATCGGTCACATTAATGATCAGACTGCCCACTTGCTTCATTAGCGTTTGCGCGTATTGCAGTTCCTCATCGATCCGTTCCATCGTCGCATACTTCGCTCCGAACGGCAGGCCGACCGCCTTCAGCCGCTCAGTCCGAATCTTGTACAACTTCTCGGCGTCCATCGTGAGTCCGACGATCCGGCTGCCGGGAACGAGAAACAGCTCCTTGGGCGGCTTCACTTCCGGCACCAACGGTAAATTCGATACCTTGATGCCCTTATGCGCCAGAAAAATGCTCAGTGGCGTCTTCGATGTCCGCGAAACCCCGATCAGCACCAGGTTCGCCTTCAACAGCGAGCTTGTATCCCGGCCATCGTCGCACTTCACTGCAAACTCGACCGCTTCCACGCGGCGGAAATAATCCTCGTCGAGCCGGTGCAGCAGCCCCGGCTCTCGCTTCGGCGCGTCGTTGAACGTATCGACGAACGCTTCCATCATCGGCCCCATAATGTCCACGGCGCGTACGCCGAGCCGGAGCGCTTCTTCCTTCATCGTTTCCCTGAGCTCGGGCTGCACGAGCGTATACGCAATGAATCCGCCCCGCTGCGCCGCTTCTTCGACGATGGCGCGCACTTCATCTTCCTTCTTAATATGGCCGATCCGCTTCGTCCTTACCTGATGAGCATCGAACTGCCGGATCGTCGCTCTGACGACGGCTTCTGCCGTTTCCCCAACCGAATCAGAGCAAATCGTAATTTCATAATGTTGTTCTTCCCTCATTCGGTTCCTTCTCCTTATTTTTCAGATCATGATTAGCGGTCTATGGCCAAATCCAGCAGTATTTTCGTCATAATCGTTTTTGTCACGCGTCCTACTACTTCCCAACGGGTCCGCCCGCCCGCCTCTTCGCTTTTCACCGGCACGACCACCGGCAAGCTGTCCACTTGGTGGTGAATCATTTTGTTCGCCGCATCGATCACCGATTCCTCCGGCGTTACATGAATGACATTGGGCTCTCGCGTCATGACCATACTCACCGGCATGGAAGAAGCGCTGGCGTTGCCGAACGTAAATTTCAGCAGATCCTTACGGGAAATGATGCCGGACAAACAACCGTCCTCCCCGACTACAATCAAGCTGCCGACGTTCTCCAGAAACAACGCCACAACCGCATCGTGCACCGACGCCTGGTCCCGGACAACGACAGGAATCGCCTGAACGTCCCGCACTTTCAGCCCCAGCAGCTTGCGTGAAGCCTGTGATCCCGTATTCACCGATGAACCTGGCGTGTATCCGACCTTCGGCTTGGCGTCAACCAGCCCCAGCATAACAAGCAGCGCCAGGTCAGAGCGCAGCGTCGGTCGGCTTAACCCGAGCATTTCCGCTATTTGTTCGCCGGTAATCGGCGCATTCGCTTTCACTAATTCAACGATCTGTAATTGGCGCGCACTCAGTTCGATGACCGGTCCCTCCTTGTTTCGCCAGCTCTTATCCGCATCTTTTCCATATGATTGTATCAAAAATAGTCTCTTTCTCAAAGAACCGTTTTGAGTCTACGTCCTTATTGTCGCAATATTATCGCGCTTCTCGAATAATTATTGCGTACTATATAGTTATTCATTATACTATATTCAGATTAAATGTACCATTCATATTCAGGGAGTGAGAGCAGATGGAAAGAGAATTGGCATTGGAAATCGTTCGCGTCACCGAGCTCGCGGCGCTATCGGCGGCAAGCTGGATGGGCCGTGGAGATAAAAATCAGGCTGACGGCGCCGCTACGACGGCCATGCGCGCCATGTTCGATTCCGTTTCCATCCGTGGAACCGTCGTTATTGGTGAAGGGGAAATGGACGAAGCCCCGATGCTTTATATCGGAGAAGCAGTCGGCAACGGACAAGGACCGGAGGTCGACGTCGCGGTGGATCCGCTTGAGGGCACAGAGCTCGTTGCCAAAGGTTTAAACAACGCCTTGGCAGTCATCGCCATTGCGGGCAAGGGGCAGCTGCTTCACGCTCCGGATATGTATATGGAGAAGCTGGCCGTCGGACCGGCATTAGCCGGTAAATTAAGTCTCGACGATCCACTCGAGACAACCTTGGAACGCGCCGCCGACTTGTTAGGCAAGCCATTGAGCAATTTAACCGTCATGATCTTGGATCGTGATCGGCACCGTGAACGTATTCATACACTGCGCCGCGTTGGCGTGCGCATTAAATTTCTGAGCGACGGCGACGTCGCGGGAGCAATGGCACCTGCTCTGTCTGAATCGGGCATCGATTTGTACGTCGGTTCCGGAGGAGCTCCCGAGGGCGTGCTCGCCGCCGCTGCGCTGCGTTGTCTCGGTGGCGAGCTGATCGGCAGACTCATGCCGGGCAACGAGGAAGAATTCACCCGCTGCCGCGAGATGGGCATTGACGATCCGTACAAAATATTGAGCATGGACGATATGGTCGGTAACGGGGACGTTATCTTTGCGGCTACCGGCATTACCCCAGGCGAATTTCTAAGCGGCGTGCGCTATACGAACGATCACCGTGCGGAGACCCACTCGATCGTCATGCGAGCCAAAACGCGCACAATACGCTTCATTCAATCGAGTCACTACTTGCCGAACAAACAGTTGCTCAGCGATATTTTGAACGCCCAGGATTGAACTTCATCGTTTCTATGTTAATATTTATTTACATTAAATATTAACATGGAGGAAGGTTATCTCATGAGCTTTTTGTTTTTTACCGCCGTCGGCCTGATCGCAGCTACCTTCGGTAGCCTTGTCGGTCTCGGCGGCGGTATTATTATTGTGCCTGCACTCGTTTATTTAGGCCCATTGTTCGTCGGGCAGACGATATCCGTCTCCACGGCGGTCGGCACTTCGCTTGCCGTACTTATATTTACCGCGCTTTCTTCAACCTTAGCATTCTTGAAGCAGAAGCGCGTGGATTTTAGAAGCGGCTTGCTTTATTTCATGACATGCGGGCCCGCAGCCATGCTGGGCTCCTACGTGACGCAATTCGTTGATGCGCAATCGTTTCAGTTGTACTTCGGTTTCTTTATGATGTTCATGGCCATACTGCTCATCCTTCGTGATTATATCAAACCGATCAATGTCCGCTGGAGCGTTCAGCGCACTTACATAGATGCTTCAGGACAAACGTTCGAGTACGGTTACAGCCTGATTCCAGCACTGGCCATCGGCTCGGCCGTCGGCTTTATTTCAGGTCTGTTCGGAATCGGCGGAGGCTCGTTGTTCGTTCCGGCCATGGTACTCCTGTTTCGTTATCCGCCGCATGTCGCTACCGCCACTTCGATGTTCGTGATTTTGCTATCTTCGGTGATGGGCACCGTGACGAAGCTGAGTCTTGGAGAGGTGGACCTATGGATGGTCCTTTGCCTGGCTCCTACGGCGGTGCTCGGCGGTTGGTTAGGCGCTCAAATCGCCAGCCGTCTAAGCAGCAAGAAACTGCTATGGGTGCTACGCATCTCCTTCGTATTGATCGCTTCCAAAATGATCCTCGAAGGCCTCAACATCATCTAACAACACCGCATAATTCTCCTCCTCCTATCCAACACTAAGATAACTTTATGGATAAGGGGGAGGCACCGTGTATCCTCGTATAGGAATGAATCTCGCTTGGACGACGATGCTCAGCATCGCGTTGACGTCCTGTTCGGCACAACCCCATCCTCATACAACACCGCAAGCGTCCCCTTGGACAAGTCAAGGGAATTCAAAACAGGCCCAGGCGTCCAACGATACACCTTCAACACGAAATACGGGTTCCACATCGTCCCCCCATACACGTATCGAAAGCTTGACTCCGTCCATTCCCGACAAAGTCCCTGCTGCGCCCGTTAAGCCGACACCGGAAGTTCATACGGAAACCGTCCCGGCGCCTGCCCAGCAGCAGGTTGTCCCTAAGAAGGCAGCTAAGACGCAAGCTCCGCCAAAAACCGTATCCGCCAAAACCGGTAAACAGAAACAAACGAACCACACGACGGCTGCGGCGCAAAACCAGCGTCTAACGCTCTCTCAGCTTGTAAAAAAGTATCCCCAGCTTTTACGATTACGCGGTTCTTCGACCGGTAAAAAAGTCGCTCTTACCTTTGACGATGCGCCTGATCTTAAGTTTACCCCCCAAGTGCTCGATATTTTGAAAAAATATCACGTGCAGGCGACCTTCTTCATTGTCGGTTCACAAGCCGAGAAGCATCCGGAAGTCGTGAAACGCATCGTCAATGAAGGACATGTTATCGGCAATCATTCCTATTCGCATCCGCTGTTCACCAAACTGGACGAGCAATCCTTTCAGCATCAGATTCTGCAAACGCAAGACACCTTGCACAGCTTAATTGGCTACAGACCGAGACTACTCCGTCCACCCTACGGTGAAATCAGCGAGAATCAACTTCTATGGACTTCGGATCGTGGTTACCTTGTTGTCAATTGGAACGTTGATTCGATGGACTGGAAGCAATTAAATGAGCCTCAAGTGACTTCCAATATCTTGCATCACACCAAAGCCGGTTCAATCGTTCTTCAACATTCCGGGGGTGGCTCTACCCAAGATTTAAGCGGCACCGTTCGCGCATTGCCTCATGTTATCGAGAAGTTACAAGGCCAAGGTTATCGTCTTGTCACTTTACCGGAATTGCTTAACGTCCCGAAAGGAAAATAAAAGAAAAACACATATAAAAAAAGCATAGAGAGCGAATAATTCGCTCTCTATGCTTTGATGCCGGTAGAGGGACTTGAACCCCCACGGTTTCCCTCACGATTTTGAGTCGCGCGCGTCTGCCAATTCCGCCATACCGGCTGGTGGCGTGCCCTAAGAGATTCGAACTCCTGACCTTTTGATTCGTAGTCAAACGCTCTATCCAGCTGAGCTAAGGGCACATAAAACAATTAGATTGGAGTGGTGCCGAAGACCAGACTTGAACTGGTACGGTAGTCACCTACCGCAGGATTTTAAGTCCTGTGCGTCTGCCGATTCCGCCACTCCGGCGTAAGATTGGAGGCGCCACCCAGACTCGAACTGGGGGTAAAGCTTTTGCAGAGCTCTGCCTTACCACTTGGCTATGGCGCCACACAGCTATAAAATTGGAGCGGAAGACGGGACTCGAACCCGCGACCCTCGCCTTGGCAAGGCGATGCTCTACCACTGAGCCACTTCCGCAAGAATGAAACTGGGGATCTAGGATTCGAACCTAGGCATGACGGAGTCAAAGTCCGTTGCCTTACCGCTTGGCTAATCCCCAATGTGAGTTTAGAAAAATGGGGCGATCGATGGGACTTGAACCCACGAATGCTGGAGCCACAGACCAGTGCGTTAACCCCTTCGCCACGACCGCCATATGAAATTTGTTTGGCAGGGGCAGCAGGAATCGAACCCACACCAAAGGTTTTGGAGACCTTTGTTCTACCTTTAAACTATGCCCCTATGAAAATGGTGGAGGCTGATGGATTCGAACCACCGAACTCGTCAGAGAACAGATTTACAGTCTGCTGCGTTTGGCCACTTCGCTAAGCCTCCATATGAAACTGTGGTGCCGCCGAGAGGACTTGAACCCCCAACCTACTGATTACAAGTCAGTTGCTCTACCAATTGAGCTACAGCGGCATAATGGTGGCTCGGGACGGAATCGAACCGCCGACACGAGGATTTTCAGTCCTCTGCTCTACCGACTGAGCTACCGAGCCTAACCTTACAAATCCATTCATAGTTTAAATAATGGCGGAGCCGACGGGATTCGAACCCGCGGTCTCCTGCGTGACAGGCAGGCATGTTAGGCCTCTACACCACGGCTCCACACTATGTATTCAATATCGAAGCTATGATCTCCGAGATGAATTTGGTTGCGGGGGCAGGATTTGAACCTGCGGCCTTCGGGTTATGAGCCCGACGAGCTACCGGGCTGCTCCACCCCGCGTCGTTAAACAAAAAGTAATTATGGTGGAGGCTGACGGGATCGAACCGCCGACCCTCTGCTTGTAAGGCAGATGCTCTCCCAGCTGAGCTAAGCCTCCATAATGGTGACCCGTAGGGGATTCGAACCCCTGTTACCTCCGTGAAAGGGAGGTGTCTTAACCCCTTGACCAACGGGCCTTGCGAATACTTATTCTGCAGTTCTACGGAGAGAGAGGGATTCGAACCCTCGAGACGCTTGTGACGCCTACACGATTTCCAATCGTGCTCCTTCGGCCAACTCGGACACCTCTCCATATGGCTCCCCGAACAGGACTCGAACCTGTGACAACTCGATTAACAGTCGAGTGCTCTACCAACTGAGCTATCGGGGAATATTCCTTCAGAGCTCACGCCCTGAAAACTGGATACGAAACTCAGCATGCTGAATGCTTTGACTTCACTAAAGTGAAAGTCTTTTGGATAAGCCCTCGACCGATTAGTATTCGTCAGCTCCACACGTTGCCGTGCTTCCACCCC
>NZ_BCPS01000045.1:0-24906 GCF_016586185.1 Paenibacillus sp. EPM92 | reverse complement strand
CACCTAACTCAATGCAAGCATTTTTTTATTTCCAATTCTTCACTGCTTGCTTCTCACCTTCTTAAAAGATAAGTCCTTTTAAGCGGCGAGAATTAATTTAACATATGCCTAAGTCGAAAGTCAAGCTAGTAGCCAAAATTTTTTTCTGTCTTAAAAAGAAGGGGCAGGCAGTCCTGCGCAGCCCCTTCCCACTCCTATTCGATCATGCCTTCAACCGGACTGCTGGCTGATGCATACCGCTTCTTCGGTATTCGTCCGGCCAAAAAACCTTTGCGTCCGGCTTCAACGGCAAGCTTAAATGCTTCAGCCATTAAAGCAGGGTTAGCCGCGCCGGCCACGGCCGTATTCAATAACACACCGTCGGCGCCCAATTCCATCGCAAGCGCAGCATCCGCCGGACCGCCGATGCCCGCATCGACAATAATCGGCACCTTCGCTTCTTCAATAATAAACCGCAGGTTGCCCGGGTTCACAATCCCTTGGCCCGAACCTATTGGAGAAGCGCCCGGCATGACCGCAGCGGCACCCGCTTCTTGAAGCTTTCTTGCCAAGATTGGATCGTCCGACGTGTAAGGCAGCACGATAAAACCTTCTTCTACTAATATCTTGGTCGCTTCCAGAGTGCCTACAGGATCGGGAAGGAGCGTTCTCGGATCGCCGATGACTTCAACCTTGATCATATCGCATAGTCCGGACGCTTTGGCTAAACGGGCAATTCTCACCGCTTCATCGACGGTGTAAGCTCCTGCCGTATTCGGAAGCAGTCTGAATTTCCTCAGATCAAGCGTTTCTAGAAAATTAGGCGCTTCCGGATTGTCTATCGGCAGACGGCGAATCGCGAATGTGAGCACCTCGGCTTCCGAAGCCCGAACTGCATCCGCCTGAATGTCCAGCGACGTAAACTTGCCCGTGCCAAGCAGCAAACGCGATTTAAACTCATAGGGACCGATTTTCAACAGGTCAGTCATGTTATTCTTTCTCCTTTTCTAGTACGATTCTAGTACGATGGTTTAACTCAAGCTCATGAAGACTTAACCGCCACCCACAAAATGAACGATTTCCAATTGATCGCCTTCCTGTAAGGGTGTGCTTTCATACTGATGCCGTTCAATAATTACACGGTTTAGTTCGACGACTAATATTTTGTGCTGCAACTTAAAAAAACCGAGCAGCTCCGCGACCGTCGCCACGCCGCTTACCTCGCGCACTTCTCCGTTAACGACCAACTTCAACGGTGTCCCTCCTCCGATTTTTGCCCGGCTCAAGCAAAAAAAGCCAACCTGTGCAGGTTGACTTCATGACCAAATGCCGAATGATCGCTCATGCATTCGTCCACTTCCCTACGCTGGCATCATCCAGTGACGTCCGCACGAAATGGCGCGGGCCGCCGAGTCAGGTTCCAAGGGTCAAAGAAAGCTTCTTTATCTCAGCCCCGCATCTTGAGGCTCCCCTAGTGGCTATTCGATTGTCTATCATTATATCATATCACCTGGTTTTTGACACCTCTGACATCCCGATATCGCAGCTCCAGCAATTTCAGTTCGGGATCGGCCGTCACTACAACCTCTTTGGCGAGCGATTTCTTGACGAGTTTATTCAACAGCAGAGGAAGTTCGTTCCTGACGTCGGACAGCCCCGGCGACTGCTGCAGCTCTTGCACACTCCAAGCTTCCTCGCGGCTGGCAAGTAAATTGAGCAGCGGCTTACAGCAGCGCTGCATTTTGGACATGACGGAAAACTCACATGCCAGCAGTACTAATTCGACCCGCTGCTTCAGTGTCTCTTTGCTCAAGGTAAGCTCCTCATACAGCTTGTATACGCCGGGATTGATCATTCTCACCTGGCTCCAGACCGTCACCTCCGGGTGGTAGCCCGCTTCGACAATCACGATGCGCGCCCAATGGTGCAGCGCTTCCAGTATAATGTTGTAAGCGTCAAGAAGGTGTTCTTCCGCCAAATAGTCTTTGCTCTGCGTGTAACTGCGCAAAAACTTGGAAAACTCGATCAGCAGCTTATGCTCCCTTAATTCGGCAGGGAACTCCAGCATCCGATGACGCAGACTCTCCAGATACGTTTCGCGATCCAAAAGTATCTCCCCTTTTAAGATCCAGAAAATGAAATTGCGCTGCTCGCCGTGCAGGATCAATTCGTCGAGCGACTCGGGAGTGATCCATCTTTCTTGTATACGCAACTTGTCTTTTATATAATGAATTTGTTGATGCGCACGATCGACTTGACTGCTGACGACGAGTATCAGATAATCAAAGCCGTCGGTTACAGCTGAATATAGCGACTGATGATCAACCGCAAGCACGCTAAGGACGGTGGCATCGTGCCGGAATCTTTGTAAACACTGGTGTTTTAACGATTCCATGAGTAGAAAAAAGCCCCCTGACTTAAAAGAAGCATGAATTGATCGTTATGTTCTATATTCTTATGTATTTCTACATGAATCCTCAATTTCCTGCATTTTTTTGTGACAAAACTCACAATTCTTAAGCGAAAGAAGTGACGTATCGTGCGATTCAAATCCAGTAAGGCTAACGAGTTCCGATTATGGGGATTGCTGCTTACGATGGGCGGCATGGCGCTTATGATTCTGGGCTTGGCGGGTATCGTTTTCGAATGGGGGACGGCCGGGCGGTTTTTCGCCGCGGTCGGAATGGTAATCGGCGCAATCATGATGCTGGTCAGCATGGGCATCTATTTCGCGGCCGGTATGATGTCCACAAGCGCTGTCGTCGTCGTTTGTCCGGAATGCGGCAAAGCGACGAAAATTATCGGCAAAACGGATCGATGCATGTTTTGTAAAACGATCCTTTCTTTGGACCCGGCTCACGCGCCCAAAGAAAACGACGAGCCCGTTGTCGGTGTAACCGATACCGTATCAAAAGAAGAACGCACGACGACTACGTAGTGTCGAGCCTAAACGAAAAAGCGGCTGACCTTCGCTCAGGGCGAGGGACAAGCCGCTTTTTTTGTCAGGCTATCTTACTTCAATTCCTCATTCACCCATTTCCAGGCTTCCGGCACTTCAAATCCTCTGCGCCATGAAGCGACGCCGGCCAGATCATACTTTTTAACGAGTGCGATTCTCGCCCGAACGCTCGTTTCGTCTTCAATCCAAATTTTTGCGGGCTTGCCTTCTTCCGTAAACTCCAAGTAATTTTGTCCGGACTCCTCGTCAAATTTCGCTTCGATCTTCTGTTCGCGCATAATCCGCTGGGGCATCTCCATAAATACGGCCCTGGAGCTGACGGTCGTCTTGCCGTCCTTCACGCCTTCCGTCCATACGCGAGAATAAAAGGGAATGCCGAGAATCAGCTTGGAGGGCGGGATTTTATCCTCTTTCAGCAGGCCTTGGATCGAGCTTTCTACCCAGGGCAAGGACGCGACGGAACCCGCTTTCGGACTGCTCGCCCAATGCTCGTCGTACGCCATCAGCATCATATAATCGACCGATTCGATCAGCGCCTTCCGGTCGTAAAACATCGACCACATTTTGCTGCCTGAGCGCGGCGTCACATCTATAGAGACGACGAGACCTTGTTCATGCAGAAGCGGCGTCATTTCCCGAACGAATTGAACAAGGTTCTGCTTGTCGTCCAGGTCGACATTCTCGAAGTCGATGTTAATCCCCTGCAGGCCATACATTTGAGCAAAGCTCAGCAGCTGCTTCGTCATCTTCATCCGCTTGTCGTAAGTGGATAAAGCTTCTGTCGTCCGTTTCGGATCAAAGCCATTGCTGAACAGCGCCCACACCTGGTAGCCTCTGGACTTCGCCCATTTCACGTAGGCGGGGTCGGCCAAATTTTGCAAATTGCCGTCGCCGTCCTGCAAGTGAAACCAGGTCGGACTGACGACATCGAGTCCGGGCATTGCCGGAATTTTGGATGTGTCCGGATTTTTACTGACGACGTGCTCCCAGGTCACGTTGATTTTACCGGTAATCGGCTGCTTCGGCATAAAAGCCGGTTCAGGCGCTTTGGCCGGTACGGTCTCCTCGCGGTCAGCAGCCAATTGCTCCTTGCGTACGTAGCCTGTATAGCCGCTAACAAGCTGAACGCGATACCAATCGCCTTCTTCTCCCCATACGATCACGCTCTCCTGCTGCCTCAAATCGGCCAAAATCGGAGCTTTGATCGATGGGCTGCGCCGCATGTCAATCGTCTTATCGGGCTTCCCGTCATAAGCAACTGTCTTAAACCAGCGGATGGTCTCTCCTTCTTTAAACAGGAGAACCGCGCCCGTTTCGGCCGATTCGCGCAAATCGATCTGGTACAAATCTTTCAACGGTTCTATCGGCAAGTATAGCTTGCCATTCGATTTCTCCAGCGGGAACTTCAGCGTAAACGACTTTTCGTTAATCAAACCGGTCAATTCACTCGTTCGCAGCCGAACCACTTTATTTTGCGTCGTGATGATGGTGGACTCCGTTTTTTGCTCATAAACGAGGGTTGAATCGATCCGTTCTCGAACGGTTTCAAAAGACAGCTTCAGCGATTCCTTGCTGCCGATAGCCGGGTCTTTCATCATCCCTCCCTGATAAAAGACGGGTTTCGGATTTCCTTGAAAGTCGGGCTGCACATGCTGCCGATTCGGGACATAGACCGCCCAATAATAAGTGCCGAGGATGAGTGCGCAGCCGATAGCCAACATGAATAACAGCCACCTTATTGTGCGGTTCTTATTGCTGCGGGTTCCCCCGGCCGGTGGAAATTTCGAATCCATAGTTTCACTCCTGTGTGCGGTCGGGTTGTAAAAAAAAGGACGCATTCGTTTCCTGCCTTACCGGCGGAAACCGAACACGTCCATTATACCGTAATTCTAGTAAACTATCATGTTGTCTTCATAGCGCACTCGGAGCAAATGCCGTAAACTTCCACCCGATGGCTCTTTACGCGAAATCCGGTCATCTCCCCGGCTGCCCGCTCCAGCTCATCAAGCGGCTTATAGGCAAAATCAACCAGCTTGCCGCATGATTCGCAAAGCGCATGATAATGATCCGACAGATCTGCATCGAACCGGCTGGAATTATCGCCATACGTCATTTCACGAACTAATCCCGCTTCGAGGAACACCTTCAAATTGTTATACACCGTCGCTACGCTCATGCTGGGAAACTGAGGAGATAGAGCTTTGTATATTTCATCCGCCGTCGGATGCGTCATCGTATTCAGCAAATAGGAAAGAATGGCGTGACGCTGCGGCGTCATCCGTACTCCCATCGTCTTCAGCTTATGAAGCGCTTGCCCCAATGCATTCATTGTGTTCACCGCCCAACCCAAGATAAACCGATACGCCATCCCATCCAAAAGACCGGCGCGCTGCCCTGGTGATGCGAGGGTAGAAGTACAGCAACTTATACGTTCCGATCAACCAAGGAAATCTGTATCACTTTATTTTACCCGTGTTTTCACCTAATTGTCAATCGGACGCTTTGACGGATAGGGAACTGTTCGTTTCGATATGAATGGTATGTGCGCCGCTGCCGATCGTTCCGTGAATCGTCTTCTTCTCCACGGTAAGCGGCAGGTCGGTATGGACTGTACCCTGGTCTGCTTCACCATTCACCCGGTAATTGCCGCTTCTCGGTAGCTTTAATTCAATATCGCCGTGAGAAGTCTTCACGTCCCAATCGCCTTCGACCTGCGAAGAGACGATATGAACCTTACCGTTCGTCGTTTCCGTCTTCAATTGCTTGAACGCGCCGTCTGCCGAGATCGAGCCGTTGGTCGTCTCCGCCTCCAGCCCGCCCGTATGCCGGTTGACGACAAGCTCGCCGTTGTTCGATTCCAGTCGCGCGTCCCCGCGATGATCGGTTAACTCCAGACGGCCGTTGGTCGTTTCCAGCGAAATTTCGCCGCGTGTTTTTGCGGATTTCACTTCACCGTTCGTCGTTTTCAGGTGAATCTCGCCCTCCAACTCGGTAATCACAATCCGGCCATTCGTCGATTCGGCAGAGAACGATTGTTTGATCGGGAGCTGAGCCGCTTCAATTATTCCGTTCTTCAAATACAGCGACATGCTGGTCGGGTGATGCGAAGGCACGGTGATCGTCAAATCCATACGCGGTTTACGCTTGCCGATGAAGCCGGTGCCGTATTCTTTAGGCACGGTGCGAATATCCAGCGTACTGCCGTTCAGCGTATGTTCGATGGTCGAGGCTTCGGCGATTTCCTGGGCCTCGCTGTCAGAGTCCGTATTCACGTAGACGGTCAGATCAATCTCGACTTGGTCTACGCTTCCGGGCTTCACCATGATGTTCCCGTTCGTATTGTCGATCTTCACATTGTCAACATCTGATGGCATCGGGATTTTCGTGACGCCTTTGTCAAATCGCTTGCCGTCGCGGAAACCTTCGATCACGTCGCCGATATGAATGCCTTCAAAGCCTTTCAAACCTTCAAACCGCTTAAAAATGTCGGTGGTTTGCGTACTGAACAGTACGACGGCGGAAACGACTACCGCAAAGACCAGACCGCCGATATCGAGACGCAGCGGGCGGCTCCCGTCACCGTACCTCATGTTGTAAAAAATATATTCCAGTCCCAGCATAATGAACAAGGCCGGCCACCAATCCAGCAGCCGGCTCGCGAGCCCTGCATCCGTCAGTTTATCGGCGATGACGGCGCCTCCGACAAGCACGAGAATGAGGGCTGCGGTGTAGCGGCCTACTTTTAACATGCGGAACACTCCCTATTTTTTCATCGATTCTTTGAAAAACAAAGCAAGTCCAATCCCGATCAATATCAAAGCCCCGAACGTCGAGCCCAAAAAGTCGAATACCGAGTCAAGCCATGCCGGCTTGCCCGCAGCCAAAAACAAAATCACACCGGCCATGATAAGCAAATATCCGAAATTGTTGCCTTTGCCCCACTTCGTAGACGGCTTCTCTACCGCCGAGGTCAAAGGATCGAAGCCGGTCTGCCCCTGCAAATCGCCAGGTCCGCCCCACCCATTCACGCGATCGGTCTGCTGTAAAGCGTCAAAGATATTATAGAAATACACGACGGGGAGCAGTAGCGAAAACAAAACGATTAAAGGGATGCTTACGCCAATCGAAAAATAAACGATCGCAAAAATATCCAGCATAAACAGCACCATGATTCCGAGTCCACGCTGCATCAAACCTAAGTACAACTGACCGGTACCGGGAATCAGAAACGAAAGAATGCCGGAAATCCACTTGTTTTTGCGCGGGCGCCGCGGTACGAACGGATCATAGAGCGGCTTGCTCGATTGCCCCCATCGCTCCATCCTTTCTCGAAGGAACTCGTCCTCGCGATCTTGCTCCGGCTTGCTTATGTTGTTGGTTTGCTCTTCCATCATTTGATCCCCCTTACGAAAGCAGATGTCGTGAAACCGTCTCGACGGCTTGATATAGTTGAATGGCACCGTTACGTACGCCGGATTCCAGGCCGTCCGCGCTAAATGAAGTGATTTTGCCGATAATGCCGGTTGCGATAAACAGGTAAGTCGCCGCGATAGCAACCATCCCGTTCATCAGCTCCGAGCTTCGCTTCGGCTTACGGGCGGCTTCCGAGCGAAAAACCCGGTCAGACGGGCTGAGGGACGAGCTGCCGTCTCCCGAACGGGCATCGGTCTTCAGCGCTTGCAGCACCCGCTCGGACATGCCGGCAGGCGCGGATATTAGCGGAAGCTCGTTAAGCGCGAGCTCCACGTCCAGAAACGCGGAAAGCCGTTCTCTGCAAAAAGAGCAGTCGTTCAGATGACGCCGGATCCTTCTCGTCTCCAGCTCAGGGCAGCGATTATTCAGATAATGTAACAGCTCGTGATCTTTTGGATGTATGCCTGTCATGCCCGCCCACCTCCAACCATTTTTCTTTGAGCATCGATTTCCCGCGGTAAAGTCTCGTTTCGATTGTCTTGATCGGTAAACCGGTTACGCCCGCAATCTCTTGGTAGGACAACTGCTTATAATGATACAAGTACATCACCAGCTTGTATTTGTCCGGCAAATCGGCAAGCAGCTTCTGTATCGTCTGCTGCTCTTCTTTCAAAAGCGTCTTGGCCTCCGGTTCTTCTTTCCGGTCTCCGAACCAGCCTTTCACTTTATCCATGATGGCTTCGTAAGGTTTGCGCTTCTGGGATCTGCGGTAATCCGTCACTAAATTGACCGTTAACCGATAAATCCAAGTCTTCAGCTGCGAATCCCCGCGAAAACGCTCCACCCCTCGGAATAGCTTCAGAAATACTTCTTGCGTCAAGTCCTCCGCGGTTTCCCGATGTTCGACCATGCGGTAAATCAGCGTATACACATAATCCTGATAGCGTTCCATCAGAATGCGGTACGCCGCATCATCGCCTTGACGGATCAGGTCGACCAGTTGTTCATCCGTCATGCTTCCCATCGTTTCACCGCCTCGGTTATGTTTCTCGAATTCTTAGACGAAGGATCATGAAAGTCCCCTTCATTTTTTCAAAAAAACGGAATCGTCTTTTCGTCGGGTTAGTCCAGAGACACAGAGCGCACGCCTTCCAGCCGCAGAAGCTCTTCGATCATCTCAGACACCTTGGCACCCTTGGATAAACGAACCGAAAGCGTGATGAGAATCCGCGCAGCCTCGTCCGCGTCGACAGGCGCTTCTTCTACGGATAGCTTTTGAATATCGCAGCCTTTGCTGCCCAGAAGCTGCGTAACCCGTCCCAGCAAGCTTGGAATGTCCGCAGCTTCCAGCTTCAGACTGCGCACTTTTCTATGGTGCATATATCGTTTCTCAACCAGATTAAGTACGAATAAGCTAATCAGTGCGAAAAAGCAGGCCAACCCCGCCGCATAATAAAACCCTGCGCCAATGGCTAAACCCATCGCCGCGACGACCCATAACGAAGCCGCCGTCGTCAGACCGGTAATCGATTTACCCGTATAAAGAATCGTGCCCGCGCCGAGAAAGCCTATCCCGCTGATCACTTGAGCCGCCAAGCGGGCCGGGTCCAAGCGCACATTGTCCAGCCGGGCAAAATCGGCGAAGCCATACATGGACAGCAGCATCACCAAGGTCGAGCCTAAACAAACGAGAATATGCGTGCGCAAGCCCGCCGCGCGGCTGCTCCGCTCCCGTTCGAAGCCGATGACTCCGCCGAGCAGCAAGGCAAGCACCAGTCGAAGCGTGATGTGAAACGTATCTATCGTCCAAGGGTCTTGCATCGTGTAACCCCTCCTCTGACGGTCTGGCCGTTGAACACTATTTTATTACGAATAATTTTAGAACTTGACCTTTTCCCCAAAAATAACATGCAGCGAAAAAATAGGATCTCCCGCCACGAACAGGATGCACCCGGCTTGAAGGGGCAATGAGTCCGGAGGTCACGAGTCCACGCGCTTCATAAACTTCGTCATCGTAATGCCGGGGGCAAGCAGCTGCACATGCACGGGCTCGAAGCCATGTTTCTCGTATAGGTTAACCGCCGGCGTATTATTCGTTCCCGTCGAGACGGTCATGATCCCCCCAGGGACCGCAAATGATTCGATATGCCGTAAAAGCGCGCCCGCGATACCCCGCCGGAAAAAATCCGGATGCACCATCATCCGGCAAATCGTAAGCTCTTTAGCGCTTTGCCTGCAGGCGACGGCCCCCACCAGTCGGCCTTCCTCGAAGTAACCGAAGAACGATTCTTGTGAGTCTCGCAGCGACTGGGGCGAATCGAACAGCGGCGGAATTTCTTCAAAACCGACAAGCTCAGCCTCGATGCGATAAGCAATCTGCTGAAGCTCCAGAAGTTGAAGCACCTGCGGCATATCGTTCAAATCAATCGGATCGATCATCGCGTCCCACCTTTCCGTTGGATGCATATTATCAGAACCTGTTCCCCTTCGCAAGGGGAGAACGGATGCATGAGGGCTTTATACCCAGGTCAGAGACAGCGGGGCAAGGGTTCCCTTCCATAGAAGACACGGCCCTTTACGGCATGGAAAAAGGCCGTCTGCGCACGGGCAGACGGCCTTGAATATGTTAATGTATACAGATTAACGGTTAAGGCGATCCAGGATTAACTTATTGACCAATCCGGGATTCGCCTTTCCTTTGGTTTCCTTCATGACCTGACCGACGAGGAAGCCGACTGCCTTGTCCTTGCCGGCTTTAAAGTCGGCGACGGACTGCGGATTATTGCTGACGATCTGATCGACAACTGCGGCTATGGCGCCTTCGTCGCTGATTTGCACGAGGCCCTGCTCTTCGACGATGGTCTGCGGATCTTTCCCGGTTTCGAGCATCGACTTAAATACGGTTTTGGCAATTTTGCTGCTGATCGTTCCTTTCTCGATGAGACCGATCATTTCGCCAAGACTTTTGCCCGTGATTTGCACATCGGTAATCTCCAGGCCGTTCGCGTTCAAATAACCGAGCAGATCGCCCATGATCCAGTTGGACACCGCTTTAGCGTCTTTGGTGTATTTCAGACTCTCCTCGAAGAAGTCGGCCAGCTTCATGGATGCGGTAATGACTTCCGCGTCGTAGCTTGGCAAGGCATACTCCGCGACGTACCGTTTCTTCCGCGCATCCGGCAGCTCCGGAATCGAAGCCCGGACTCGTTCCTTCCACTCGTCATCGATGTACACGGCCACGAGATCCGGGTCCGGGAAATAGCGGTAGTCGTGCGCCTGCTCTTTGCCTCGCATCGGGAGCGTCTTGCCCTGCGCCTCATCCCAGCGGCGCGTCTCCTGCACGACTTGGCCGCCGCCGTCAAGCACGTCCGCTTGGCGCCATTCTTCATACTCGAGACCGCGCTGTACGCCGCGGAAAGAGTTCATGTTCTTGAGTTCGGCCTTCGTGCCGAACTGCTCTTGCCCATAAGGACGAAGGCTGATGTTGGCGTCGCAGCGCAGCGACCCTTCCTCCATCTTCACATCGGAGACGTCGCAGTATTGCATGATCGCCTTGATCTTCTCCAAATAGGCGCGGGCTTCCTCCGGAGAGCGGAGATCCGGCTCGGAGACGATCTCGATAAGCGGCGTACCGACACGGTTGAAATCGACGAGGGAGGCATACCCGCCGTCAACGTGCGTCAGCTTGCCGGCGTCTTCCTCCAAGTGAACGCGGGTAATGCCGATCCGCTTCGTTTCGCCGCCCACTTCGATTTCGATCCAGCCGTGTTCGCCGACCGGTTTATCGTACTGGGATATTTGGTACGCTTTGGGCGAATCGGGATAGAAGTAATTTTTCCGGTCGAATTTGCTTTCTGTCGCCACTTGGCAGTTCAGCGCCATGGACGCTTTCATCGCATATTCCAGCGCTTGCTTATTCAATACGGGCAGCACGCCCGGATGACCGAGACAAATCGGGCACGTGTGCGTGTTAGGCGGAGCTCCAAAAGAGGTGGAGCAGCCGCAAAATATTTTGGACTTCGTGTGCAGTTCGACGTGCACTTCGAGGCCGATGACGGTTTCATACTTTTTATCGGTTGCCGCTGTCACGTGAGGTCGCTCCTTTCATTAAAGCTGCGGGCGCTGCTTATGGAAATCGGTATGCTGCTCGTAAGCGTGCGCCACGCGCAGAATCGTCGATTCGTCGAGCGCCTTGCCGATCACCTGCAGTCCGATCGGCAATCCGTCCGCAAACCCGCACGGTACGCTGATTGCCGGAAGACCGGCTAAGTTGACAGGGATCGTCAAAATATCGTTCAAATACATCGTCAACGGGTCGCCGTGCTGCGAGCCTATGCGGAAGGCAGGCGTCGGCGCCGTCGGTCCGATGACGACGTCGTATTTCTCGAATACTTGTTCGAAGTCGCGTTTGATGAGCGTGCGCACCTTTTGCGCCTTCAAATAATAAGCGTCGTAATAACCGGAACTGAGCGCGTACGTGCCGAGCATGATCCGGCGTTTCACTTCATCGCCGAAGCCTTCGCTGCGGGATTTGAGGTAGACGTCCAGCAGGTTCTTCGGGTTGTCCGCCCGAACGCCGTAACGAACGCCGTCGAACCTTGCCAGGTTCGAGGAGGCTTCCGAGGAAGCAAGCAAATAGTAGGCCGCGACCGCATATTCCGAGTGCGGCAGCGATACCTCTTCTACGATAGCGCCGAGACCTTCGAGTGTTTTAAGCGCCGTGAGCACGGCATCTTTCACCTTCGGATCGATGCCTTGTCCGAGATACTCCTTAGGTACGGCGATTCGGAGGCCTTGGACGTCGCCGGTAAGCGCGCTGAGATAGTCGGGCACGTCGACGTCGAGCGAAGTCGAATCCATCGGGTCGTGTCCGGCGATCGCCTGAAGCAGGTAGGCGCTGTCCTCGACGTTCTTCGTCAAGGGTCCGATTTGGTCGAGCGACGATGCAAAAGCGACGAGCCCGAATCGCGAAACGAGGCCGTAGGTCGGCTTCATCCCGACGACGCCGCAGTAAGACGCCGGTTGGCGAATCGAACCGCCGGTGTCCGAACCAAGCGAGAAGAACACTTCGCCCGCTGCGACCGCCGCAGCGGAACCGCCGCTGGAGCCGCCGGGCACATAATCCGGATTCCACGGGTTATAGGTCGGATGGAAGCTCGAGTTTTCGTTGGATCCGCCCATCGCGAACTCGTCCATATTCAGCTTGCCGATCGTGACGGCTTCGGCTTGCTGCAGCTTTTTCACCACGGTGGCGTCATATATCGGGTTATAATTTTTGAGAAATTGACTGGCGCACGTCGTCGTGAGCCCTTCGGTCACAATGTTATCTTTCACACCGATCGGCAGGCCGAACAGCAGGCCTTTGGAATCGTCGGTCCCCAGCCGCGCGTCGAGGGTCTTCGCCGTTGCGCGGGCTCTCTCCTCATCCAGCGCAAGGAACGCCTTGACCTTATCTTCCACCTGAGCGATGCGCCGATACGATTCATCCACCACATCGGTTACGGAAATTTCTTTGGCATGAAGCTTGTTATGTACGTCCTGCAAACGCAAATTCAACAACGACAAGCGGATATCCTCCCTTCAATGAAGCTAATTATTCCAGCACCGCCGGTACTTTAATTTGTCCGTCCTCTTCGTCCGGCGCGTTCAGCAGCACTTTGTCAATCGGCAAAGACGGCCTGACCGTATCTTCCCGCATCACGTTCACAAGAGGCATCGCATGACTGGTCGGCTCGACATCGTCGGTATCGAGCTGGTTCAGCTGCTCCGCATATTTCAAGATGGCGCTCAGCTGTCCGGCGAACCGTTCCTTATCTTGTTCGCTCAGCTCCAAACGGGCCAGCGCCGCTACATGCTCCACATCTTTGATGGTGATACTCATCCTCTGCACCTCGCTTCTTGTCTAATCATTCCTACTATTATAGCTTAGTTGCCTTTTTAACTCAATTACAGATACGGCGTGTGCAAGCGATGCTGCAGTTGATATAATGGAGGAACCGATTTCGCGTAAAACTGCAAGCTGGCGGGGATTCATCTGGCGCAAGGTTACCTGCTAGGGAAGCCGCTTCCTGAGCCGTTGCCCGGTCATACGCTGGCTGCCGGGCTGTAAGAATCGCAAAAAGAAGCCGGACTCCTTGGCGGAATCCGGCCTTTGCCACGCTCGATTACGGTTAAATCCACGCCTTCAGATGAATTTGCCGAATGAAGTCTTGATTGGACTGTACGTCCTTGTTCGACTCCGCCGGCGCTTCCTCGCTGTCTCCGTTCATGATGCGTCGGAACAGCCCTTCGTTCTTCGTTGCAAGCGCAAAATCAATCAGCGCTTCGCGTTCAATGCGGTCGGCTTCCTGCGCAAGCAGCACTTCTTCCAGTTCGACATCGTCGCCAGGCACGAAGTGATGCTTGTTCGTCTTCGGTACGCGTACGACGTAATCAAACACATTATCCGCATTGCGATCGTATGCGATGATATATCCGTATTCGCCGATAGGCAAATTTTGTTCAAAGCTGTCCCCGATAATGATTACTTTTTGCCCTAAACGCAGCATGGTCGTTCCCCCTTCGCAAATCCGGCCTTAGCCCTCTTGATTCATGGTAGTGTTGGTATATGGGATAACTAGTTTCATAGCATATTCATTGAGAGGTGTATCATGAATCCGGCCTACAAGGGTTGTCGGTTGCTATTCTTAATTCTATTAATCATATCATTTTTTTGGGGGGTAAGCAACGATAGAGACACGGTCTACGCCCATCCGCTGAACAATGGTTATTCGTACCTGAACGTCGGTTTGAACGCCGTCGATTACGAGTTGTTCGTGCCGGAGCAAAGCCTGCTCGGATTCGATGTCGACGGAAACGGGCGTGTTCTGGGTAATGACTTGAACGAGCGGCGCGAGCAGTTGACAAGCTACCTGAGCGAGCATGTTCGTTTGATCCAGCAGGCTGAGCCGATGCGAATGACGTTGAAGGAGATGGAGCCGGCGGAAAAGGACGCTGTCTCCGGCGTCACCTTCCGGATGCGATTCGAGACGGACGCGCCGGTCAGCGGGTTCACGATCGAATACGGATTGTTATTCGATGACGTCGATCCGCTTCATCTGAATTTCGCGCTGATCGAACAAGGGGACGACCTCGACCAAGCGGTGCTGGACAGGGAGCATCGAACGTACGCGTATGCGGCGCTTCACCCGGCAGGATGGGGTACGGTCCTATGGACCTATTTCAAGCTGGGTGTCCTGCACATATGGACCGGGTACGACCATTTGCTGTTTTTGTTCTCCCTGCTGCTTGCCGTACGGCGCTGGGCGGACGCGGCATGGATAGTCACGGCCTTCACAGCGGCTCACAGCGCGACGCTGATACTGGCTGCCGTCGGGTTGTTGTCTCTGCCTCCGATTGGGGTCGAGACCGCGATTGCGCTCAGCATCTGTTACGTCGCCGCCGAAAACTTGGGGATGACTCGCCCCAGCTTGCGCCGCCGCCTCCTGCTGACGCTTGGCTTCGGACTCATTCACGGTGTCGGCTTTGCCGGAGCGCTTGAGGAAGTCGGACTGCCGCGGGCCTATTTCAACAGCTCACTCGTCAGCTTTAATGTCGGCGTGGAAGCCGGACAGCTGGGCGTGGTCGCCCTCCTTCTGCCGGCTTGGCTGAAGCTCGCCCGAACCGAAAAAGCGCGGCGGACGGTTACGATCGCCGGATCACTGCTCGTGCTCGGCTTGGCCGCTTACTGGGCTTTGGAGCGCGTCGGCTTGATCGCCGGAAGATAACGTGTGAGAGCTAACGGAGGTTCGCTCGATTGGATCCGGGAGACCGGCCGACTGCTTCGTGAAGCGGCGGGAAGCGGCTTGCCGCACTGGCGAAGCACGCATGGAAAAGCCGTACCGCCCGGTGAAGGGACGGTACGGCCTGTTGTGCATCAGGAAGCCGACAATCGTATAAATCGATGTATCGGATTCAAGCGGCCCGGCGGAGGACATCCCCGGCATTAGACCGTGCTGCGGGAACCCGCGGGGCGGCATTCGCGATACGTGACTACGCCGCCCTACCGCCCTTATCCAGCTTATAGCCGGATAAGGCCTTCGCGGGAAATCGTCAGCTTCTCGAAGCCGTCCGCCGTAATCGCATAGCTGTTCTCAATGCCGACGACACCCCTGCCGGGAAACGTAAATTTCGGCTCGACGGCAATTACCATCCCCGCCTCGAGCGGATAGTTGAACCCGCGCGCGAGTACCGGAAGTTCGTCGACCTCGAGCCCGATGCCGTGGCCGAGGAACTTCACTTGATCTCTGCCATAGCCCATATAATGGTCGGCCAGGCCGGCATCGTCTGCGAGCCGCAGCGACTCGGCGTACAGCTGCTCGCAGACGGTGCCGGGGCGCAGCAGCCCTTCGGCGCTGCGAAGGATGCGCTCGGACGCGTCATAAGCGTAGGCCAGGTCGTCCGGCAGCGAACCGAATACGACGGTACGCGTTTGGTCGATGACGTAACCGCCGATGCAGCAGCCGACATCCATCAAGATCGGTTCGTTCGTCTCGAACGGGCGGCGGCTGGAGCTTTGCGGACTCGCAGCAGACAGGCCGAGCCCGCCCGCCGGACCGTCGAAATAGGTGGGCGTCGCCGCAGCGTCGCCGGCCCCGAGCATCCCCGTAATGACTTCCTGGTTGTACCCGCGCAGGCGCATGATCCCGATATGGCCGCGTTCGCGAACAAAGTACTCCATGCGGCTCATCGCTTCGAGCTCGGTCATTCCCGGCTTCAACCAGCCAAACGCATCCTCGAATGCGTCGTTAATCACGCGGGCGGCGCTGCGAATCGCTTCGATTTCAAACGGCGATTTGATCATCCGGGTTTCGCGAATCAGCGCCGATCCGTCCTTCCACTCCACGTGCGCCAAGGATTGCTGCAGCCTCTGGAAGAGCTGCACGGGCAGCACGTCGAATTCGGCGGCCAGCTTGACCGGA
This sequence comes from Paenibacillus sp. EPM92, assembly GCF_016586185.1. Taxonomy (NCBI): domain Bacteria; kingdom Bacillati; phylum Bacillota; class Bacilli; order Caryophanales; family Paenibacillaceae; genus Paenibacillus; species Paenibacillus sp. EPM92. The sequence continues at coordinate 8,595 of NZ_BCPS01000045.1, read as the reverse complement.
CTCCGGCCGGTGATGGCGGCAAGATCCGGAAACGCAGCTCCCAGCTGTCCGGCAAACTCGCGCAGCGAGCCGAGCGGCTCAACCGGCCAAGCCGATTCTTCCTCTGCGCGCGCGACGCTGCGGCGAACGAAAAACTTCGGATCTCCCGAAGCAGGGACGATCAAATACCCCGTTTGCATCGAGCCCGCCAAATAATACAAATCGACATTTTGCGTGACGACCATGCCGTCGAAACCGCCGGTCTGCAGCTTGTGCTGCAGCCGTCCCACCCTCTGTTTGTATTCGCTCATACTCCTGCCTCCCGTATGTACCGTTTCATCATGCATGCTCTAACCTTACACGCTGTATCACGGTCATGTCAAAGGAGACGGACGCCTATCGGAACCGGACGCTTGCGACGCTGCTAAGGACGATCGGCTCCTTTCGGCCGAGCCCGAGCAGCGAGCGCTCCAGCTCGACAACGGCTACAACGGACGGACCGTAGATCGTGACGCGGACGTTTCGCGTCGTTTGAAGATTGCCGCCTTCGCGTACCGTAACCGACCGGACCAGCTCGTAGGGATAAGTCGAATGCGTGACGAATTCCAGCCGGTGTACGACAGGAGCGGATTCGAGCGGACTGCCCGGCTGAGGCGTCAGATCGCCGTTCAGCTTGAAATTCAACCGTAAATAACGGAGAAAATGAGCTCTGCCCGCGGCTTCGTCCCAAACGAGCCTGCCTAGAGCCGCTTCGCCGGGATCGAGCTGAAGCGAGGCGGCGCGTACGGCATGATCGAGCAGCGGCTTCGCTCGGCTCAGGCTGTGCCCGTGAAGCAGCCAATTCCAGGCGACGACCCACAGGAACGAGGCGGCGGCCACCCCGAGCAAAGCGAACAGCACCAGATGCAAGCCGCCCTGCTCGTCGTTCCAAAAGCGCAGCACCCCCGGTGCATTCGCGCCTACCGCAGACCGGCTACTCATATGCTTCGCTTTGGCCATACAATTCCAGGCGATAAAAGCCTTCATGCTCGGACGGACTCGCTCCCCCGCCGACCGCGCGCAGCATGCGGGTGACATTCGGCGCCGGATAGGTGACGACGAGCTTCACGACCGGATCGGCCGCGCTGCGCAGCACGAGCGAACCGGTGCTGCCGGCGTAGGAAGGATATATCGTTCCGTTCAAGTTCACGCCCTCCATGCCGAGCTCGGCAAGGCGAGCGGTTAAGCGGTTTCGAATGTCCGGGCTGACGTATCCGACGGCCTCCGCCTCCTTCAATGCATGGTTGGCTAACGTATGAAGATGGTTCGCTTTCATCGCGTACACGAAGAAAGGAACGATAGCGAAGGACAGAAATAACAGCAGCGGCATCACAAACAACGTTACGAGCACGTTGGCCATGCCCCGCTCGTCCCGCCATACCCCGAACGCGAACTCAACCGCGCTATTCGAACTCTGTGCGTGACGCATGCGGTTCATATGTTCGTTCGCCCCCCGGCTTTCCGACCGTTTCTCTTTTCTCCAATAAGGGAGGACTCCGCCGAATATTACACTTCACCTCCGTCAATTCGTTACGTAATCGAAGCTGCGGATTTTCATGGTCATCGTGTCGTGGCCGTTCCGCACCTCGTCCTGAAGCCCGCCGGCGCCCGGTCGGAACACATACGTACAAATGCCGAAAATGAAGACGACCATCAGGCATAAGATTACGATTTTACTCATCTTAAGGCGCCGTTGCGGTCACGTTGCCGTTCGTCTGATTGACCGTAGCCGTCGTGATGCTCGTATTGATGCTGCCGCCTTTGGAGCCGACGGCGGGCCCGATTCGAGTGCCGGCGACAAACATCGCCGCCCCTCCCAGCAATACGGTAAGCAAACACGCAATGACCAATTTCCCCATACTTTCTGCACCCTTTCTTCATGAAATCTTATTGAAACGCTGCTTCAATGCGTGCCCGGGTTTGCGTTCCAGCCGTTCCCGCAGCAGGCGCCAGCTGGCTCCCGACGACATATAACGCGGTGCCGCCGAGCAGCACGGTGACAAGCACGGCAATCACGAGCTTGGACAAACCGGATTTCCCCCCTTCTTCAGACAAGCTCCTTATCCTTGAAAGCTCGTCCTTAACTGCTCTGAAATCGATACCAGCCACGGGTACAAAAACAGCAGCACGATGACGGCAAACGGCACCATGATGTAGAAGCTGATCCAAATCGGCGCATTCTCCAGCTTACGATTAATTTCAGCCGATAGCGTCGCCTCAATGCCTGCGGTTTGCTCCTTCAATACTTTAGCCACCTCATGCGAATCCGCCCGGCGAATCGCCTCTAAAGCATTCACAAGCGGATACGCCTCGGAAATCCCGACCCCATCGCGAAACCGCCTTATCGCAGTCCCGCGGTCCTTTCCCCAAAGGACGGCGAGCTCCTGCAAGTAAGGCTTGAGCAGCACGAGCGGCCGGCCTGCGCGAAGCAGCAGCTCCCGAATATCGGCTCGTTCGCTCACGCAAACGGACAAGCGATGAGAGAGCTTGGCAATCTCCATCAGCAGCCTCGCCTTACGGGAATGCCCCGCCGCCAGCAGCCCAACATGAGGCAGCGACCACCCGGCCCCGAAACCTAGAATAAGCTTAACCACCAGACCAGCATCCGGGGGAAATGAAAACGCCGTACCCGAAATTCGTTCGGCAGCCATATGCGCCATCCCCAGCAAGCCTGCCAACGTGGCGCCAAGCAGACCTTGGAGCTGTCTATAGCGGGCAAAGCTCCATTGCGCGGAAACCCCGGCCAAACGGGCTTTCTCGAGAAAAGCCCGCTCTTTGGCGGATCGCTTCTCCGCCTCGCGCGGCGTTAACCGGCTCAAGCGTTCCCGTTCCCGGAGCCGTTCCAGCATAAACGCGAGCCGGCTTGTCCGTCCGATCCGTATCGTACCCGCCAGCGTAAAGGAAAGCATGGCGCTGCCCACTGCAAACATGCCCAGCCAACCATATCCTCCAAGCCCGTTCATTGTTCACCTCCTTCCCGCACGCGAATTTCAGAAAGCCCGGCGGCCCGAACGAATGACCAGCAGCATCGAGACGAACATGACAGCGAACGAAAGAAGCAGCAGCGTTTTCCCCACAGGGTCAACAAAATAATGACGGTAGTTGTGCGGATCGGCGTACACATTAAATCCGATAATAAAAAAAGCGAAAAAGACCATAAACGTAGTGCCGATCCGATATACCGTAATCATGGCCAGCCGATTTTCTTCGTGCCGTTTGGACGTCTGCATCTTGCCGACCAAGTGGTGAAGCGATTCCGTCATATCGGTTCCGTAATGAACCCCGATCAGCAGCAGATCCGTCAGGTCATGCGCCCATTCGTTGTCCACCCGCTCGGCAAACTCATACAACGCTTCGTCGATCGACTTCATATGCAGGGCGAGCTCCAGGCGGCGCCACTCTCCGCGGACCTCGTCCGGCATCGTCAGCGAGCAGCCCGCTATCACCTCGGCGAGCGTCAACCGCGGCCGATAGTGTCCGATTATATTTTGCACGACCATGATCATCCGCAGCGCAATTCTTTGACGCTTGCGCTGCACGCGAAACCGGATCAGGATGTACGGGATCGAACCGGCTATTAGCGACACGACGGCGCTCAAGGGCCATACATGAACTTCGCTCAACCCCGCATCGCCTAATGCGATATGCCGGGAAGTCGTTTGCAACAGCGCATCCGAGCCGAACAAGCCGACCAGCCCAAGCAGCAGCATGCCGGTGATGACAGTCTCCGCCCCCAGGCTAAGTCCGGCCAAATCCAGCTCCTCCCTCAGATGGCGAACCGGCTTGGCAAGAAGCAGCCGCTGCAGCCGCGACGACTGCGAGGCAGAGCGATACAACGCCGGATGCCGACGGCGGTAATCCCAGACGGCGGTTAGCCGCCGCTGCAGCCATATCGTAACCGCCAGCGAACCGGCGGCCCAGCTACCGAGCAGCATGTTTTTCGCCGCCGCATACCAGACCAGCGAATCGTTCATTCGTCCCACACCCCCAAGGCTTGAAAATCGCCGGGCTGCGCTCCGCCCGCAAGCAAGTGATCGGTCAGCGATTTACTGAACCGTTGTCCGGTAAACCGCCACGTCTGCGCCGCATAATCCCACTCGACGAGCGGGCGGACGCATACCTCTTGATTCTCATTCACCGAAAGCTCGGTGATCTCGGTGACGACCCGAACGGGCCGGCCTGCTACATTCACAAGGCGCAAGAAGATGAGCACGTTAAACGCTCTCGCCACCCGCCGCATCGCATCCCCCGCATCGTGATGACGGCCGTCTTGCTTGATCATATCGACCACGTCGCTGACGAATGAATCGCGGTACTTCGTATGCATCGTCCCCATCATATCGTGTCCGCGCAGCGCGCCCTGCACCATTTGCGCCACTTCGGCCCCTTTAGCCTCGCCGACGATGACCCAATGCGGACTCATGACCAGCAGCGGCTTGAACGACTCTTCCATGGAAAGCTGGATGTCCTCCACTTCCCGTACCGCCAAAATGTTTCGCTTCCCCCGCAGCCGCTCGCGCAGCGCCACCTCGAACTCCTTCTCCAAGGTCCGGATCCGTTCCGATTCGGGAATTTCACCGGCCAGTGCGAATAAAAACGTCGTTTTTCCAGTTGCGGTGCCGCCTCCGATCAGCAGGCTGGCATGATGCCGCACGAGCAGCCGCAGCAGTTCGGCCATCGGCTCATTCAACGTTTGCAGACCGACCAATTGCGAGAGCGTAACGTCCTTGACGATGAAATTGCGAATATGAATGCTCGGCACGTCGGAATACGGCGGACGAGTCATGACGAGTCGCGACCGGTTCCACATGTACGATTGAACGAACGGCTTCCGTTCGTTAATCGGCTTTTTCCCGCAGAGCGCCAGCCGGTCCTGCAGCCGCAGGACGTCTTCAAGCGAGGAGAACGTCCGGGAATGCCGCTCCATCCGACCTCCTTTCAATAAAAATATATCGGCGCCGATCACCTGCACTTCCTCCACATCGGGCAGCCGGTACAAATCCTCGATCAAGCCGGCGCCGCACGTTTCGGCAAAGATGCATTCGGTCGGCGTTAAGGGCGCGATTAGCGTCGACGGTTCGACATGCAAGCGGTATTCGACCAGCAGCGTCTCAATAACCGCCTTCATGCGCCACTGCGCCATCGGCTCGCCGAGGCCGGCTTGGATAATGTCTTCATACAGCGGCTGATCCGTTTTGGAGCGTTCCGTCAAATGCTCATAGATCAATGCGGCGGCAGCCTTTAGCGGGAGCCTCCGTTCTCGGCGGGTTTCCGCCGCTGCTGCGTTTGCCAGGTTTGCCACAAGGCCGTTCCTTACGAAGTGCTGCCCCGCTTGCGTCAGCTCCTTCACGTACCGCGCTGCGTCGAACCTGACGCGCGGGCGCACCGAGTACCGCATTTCGGTTCCCGATCCTTGCGGTTCTGGCGGCCCGACAGCACCTTCGGCATCGTTATTCATCCACCCGCTCGACATGTTCTTCGCTCCTCCTCTCCAGTCTCTAGCCGAACTTCGCCGCGAACCGATGGAGCCAGCTTATTTTCGGACGTACGGCCGTTACGGGTGCGGCACCCGCCGACATAGCTTCGTCCTGCCCGTCCAGCTGCGCTGCGAGTCCATCAATACTGGCGGTGAATGGTTCGGCGCCCGGCCGATCGTACAGCGGAACGCCTTCGTCGGCGCTGGCGAGTCCCAATCCTCCGGGCACGTTCGGTACAGCGGCCGCCAGACGCATACCCAAATAATCGGCGATCCGCTCCGGCCTGTCCCCGTCATACGACCGATTCACGATGAGCGATACGTCTTTGGGCGCAAGCCCGCAGTAAGACCAAAAGCAAGCGTACCATTCGCCCCAGCTTGTCCGATAAGACGCATACCGGTTTTGCGTGACGAGCCAGCGGTGATCCGCTTCCCGCACGGCACAAATCGTAGCCGCATTATCCGGATAACTGTTGACGTCGATGAATGTTACATCGAAAGCTTGACGCGCCGCCGCGATCAGATGGGTCATCATCTCCGGCGTCACGTCCTGCGCCGTGTCCCGCCTCGGAGATCCGGGCAAAATGTAAAGCGGCAGCCGCTGCCGGTAACGAATGCAAGCGCCGACCAGCTCTTCCGGCCGCAGCCGCTGCGTCTGCAGCTTGGAGCGAATGACAAACGAGGCCATGCCGGGGTCGTTCACATTCAGGCGCGCCTTCACTTCCGGATTGCGCAGATTAGCGTCGATCAAACCGACGCGAATCCCGCCGCGCGAAGCGAGCGCCAGCGCCGTATTCAACGCAACAGTCGTCGCGCCGTCCTTGCTTGCTGCCCCCCACACGGTCACGACCGCTCCGTTCACAGCGCCCGGCTCCTGCCGGTACGATTCGCGGACAGCTTCGCCCTGCAGAAACGAGACGAAGGCCTCGATCCTACTCCGGCCCTCTATACCGGCCGGCAGGACAGCAAAGGACAACGCATCGGCAAGCCGGCAAATCGCTTCCATCATAAACGAGTCGGAAACCGTCTCATCGAGCGCCACCATAATTCGCGCCTGAGGCTGCAGTCGGCGCAGGGCCGGCATCCAATCCCAGGGATAGGCGTCATATCCGATACCGCTATGGACAGCGATGGCATCATAGGGTTCGGCGAGCCGGGAGAACATCGCTTCCCGCCCCGTCACTTTATCCGGCGCGACTGACCAAGCCTGCTCCCGTTCCAGCCCTTGCTCCGGCGTCTCGCTGTCCGGATATGCGATCAAGGTTCTCATCGTTAGGGTTTCACCTCCTGTGTTCGCGCTTGCGACGGTTGCGCGCGTTGAGCCGGTTGCGCAGAAGGCTCCTGCTTCGGCGCTTCGGACAGCGCGACCTTCGGGCGTACTGCCGCCGCTTGCGGTTCCGGCGAGAACGCGTCCGCCTCCTTCAGGCGCGTATAAAGCTCGGTCACTTTGCCTCCGCCCGTCATCCGGGTCGTCAAATCCGGCAGCGCCAGCTTGATGCGGCCTCCGGTGCCGCCGATCACATAAGCCTCATACACCTCATCGCTCATGATATACGTGTTGAGCTCCGGCTTCCCGTTCGGCTTGGAGCGCGTCTCCTGCAGCGCGGCTTTCGCCGAGGGAATGATCGGATCGAGCGTCCCGCCATCGACGACCTCCTGGCCTTCCGCCGTTTTGACCGCCGCTACCGGCAACTGTTCAATAATTTTGACCGCCCCCACGCCGGTGATTACACCTGACGGGTCCGCAATCGCTCTGGGCGATTCGAATTCGACCCATACATCGACTCGATCGCCGCGCCGTACCATATTGTTGACATTGACAGTCGCGTCCGTTTTAAAGCTAAAATAACGTTCGTCGTTCAACGGCGTCATGCGCGTATCCGTCAATTTCCACGGCAGCAGCTCCTCGTCGCTGTCGATCGGAACCGTTACGGTTTGGCCTAGCACGAATTGCGGATTCGTGACGGCTTGCGGATGATGCGCCGCTTGAGCGATGCGGACGGTTCTCAGCATGCTTGCCTCGATCACCTGTCCGCTCTGCAGCAGACGAACGGGCTTTATCGTTTCCATCGACTGCATCTCGACCTCCGTATGTTTCATGAAATACCAGTACCCGCCGACCGAACAAGCCATCAGCAACAAGCCGAGCAAGCCGCCGATCCATGGTTTTTGCAAATGACTCCCCCTTCCTGCCTCAAGACGTCTGCTACACGCATCCACTAACTCACGGCATTAGGCGTAGCGAAAGCGCTGCGGCCATTTCAATTCCTGCAGCAAGCTCCGCCTTACTTTTTTCCAACGGGAACGAAACATCGCAAGCTCCTCCTCCCTTTACGATTTATCATGGGTCCAGCGCCAGCAGGCGGCGAAGGAATCTCGGCACAAGCGACGGGGAAGCCGACCGGCGCACCGGTTTAAGCTCTGACGGGAGCCAGCGCTCCACCCAAGCCAGCACCGCTTGCGTCACGATCGGATGCTCAACCGGCAAGCGCCCTCTCCACCCGCTCTCCGCAACGCCCGCAAAATCGACCGCAGGCACGAGACAGCCCGGACGTTCCGGGAGCAGCCGCAGCCAGGCCGCCTGCTCCGCGCGCGGCAAGCATTTGTTGGCAAAGCCGTACAACCGGCGTCCCGGCCGGACTTCGTCCAGCAAAAATTGCAAACGCCGTCTGCTCGCGGATAATTGAAGCTTGTGGACGAGCGGGTCGACGACATAAATGACGTCGGTCGCCGTTTCCAATAACGAACGCGTCTCCGGTTGTTCCCAGCGATCGCCGATATCGACGATCAAAACCGGCCGCCGCACCGCATGAAACAGCTTCAACCAAGCGCCCGCGTCAGCGAAGGCGGAAGCCCCCTCATCGGCAGCGGCTGCCCCGGACGCTGCCGATGAGGGCAGCCACAACGTCTGCCCCCGCTCCCAGGCCGGCCCCTCGGGCCGCAGCCCGCCGCCGTCTTCGTCATAGTAGCGGTAATGCGGCGGTGCGTGCTGATCCGCGAACAACAGCGCGGCCAGCTCCGCGCGCGGCGAAGGCGGCTCGATCACGGCGTGCGCCACGCCGCGCTCGTGCAGCGCCTGGGCCAGCGCCAGCGCAATGAAC
>NZ_BCPS01000044.1:0-63242 GCF_016586185.1 Paenibacillus sp. EPM92 | reverse complement strand
GTGCGGCGGCGCCCAGCCCGCACCGCCGGCGGATGGCGCAGGCCCCGGCGCCGGCGGTGCCTGCCTGCGCTGCGCCGCCAGCCAATCGCGCAGCGCCGCCTCCGTCTCGCGGGCGTCCGCGTACCGCTCGGCGGGGCTGGCGCGCAGCAGCTTGAGCACGACCGGCGCCAAATCCGCCGGCAAGCTCCGCTCCGGCATCCGCTGCGCCGTGTAGTGAATGCCGCCGCTCAGCAGGTAATACATCAGCGCACCCAAGCCATACAAATCGGTACGCGGATCGCTTTGGCGGCCGTCGAACTGCTCCGGCGCGGCGAACCCTATCGTGCCGAGGTTCACCGTATCCGCCGTCCTCTCGGGCTTGTAGCGGCGGGCCGTGCCGAAATCGATCAACCGCACCCGCCCGCTCGGATCGATCATCAGATTGGACGGCTTCAGATCGCGGTGGATGACCGGCTCCGGCCGGATCGAGTGCAAATAATCGAGCAGACCGCACAGCTGCATGGCAAGCTGAACGACCTGTCCCGCTTCCATCCGGCTGCCTTGCCGGGAGAACCGCTCCTCCAGCGTCTCCCCTTCGATAAAATCCATCACGAGGTACAGAAATCCGCCTGCATTGACCGGTACGACATCGACGATATCCGGAAGACTCGGATGCGCAAGCCGGCTCATCGTTTCCGCTTCAAGCAGCATCGCCTGACGGAGCGCAGATCGCCGAGGCCCTTCAAGACCGGCGTACATCTCCTTGACCGCCCAACGTTTGCCGGTCAGCTTCAAATCCTCGGCCAGCAGCACACGGCTCATCCCGCCGCTGCCGATCGCCGACGCGATTCGATATCTCCCGGCCAAAATGTCCCCTTTTGTCAAACCTTGAGGCTGTCCCTCCACGGCTTCACCTCCTATCGGACCATGACAAAAAACCGCCCCATCCACGCAGCTAAAGCATGGATCAGGCGGTTCTTCCGCACACATCATATGGATTTTGTTAATAAATTATCATAAATTTCCCAGAAAAGCAAGCTGAAATTCCGTCGAAATTTGGTTAAGAACATGTAAATCTTTGGCGCCGCTCCATAAAACATTTACATCCCTCTGATTTATCGTTAACACACGCTCGTTATACTTAGAACGTTCCAACCAGTTCGCTAGGAGGTACCGTCATGTCTTTATCGGAAAATGATGCGATGATGCGCAGGTCGATCCGCCGGCAATCGATATCGGCCGCCAGCAAGCGGCACAGTGCTCGCGCCCTTGCCTTCAAGGAGAATGCGCTCGCCTACGTTTTTCTGGCTCCTTCGCTTGCGCTGTTCGCAGTTTTTCTGTTTTACCCTTTGCTGAAGTCGGTCTATCTCAGTTTCCAGTTAACCGATCCTCGCGGACGCGTGGCCGCATTTGCCGGCTTGGACAACTTCAAAGAACTGTTTTCGTCCGAGCTGTTTTACTCAAGCTTGAAGGTGACCCTCTCCTTCACTTTGCTGACGGTTCCTACAGGCATCGCGGTCGCTCTGCTGCTGGCCGCTCTCTCCCATCAGAAGCTGCGCGGCATAAAGGCGTTCCGCTTCGTCTTCTCCCTTCCGGTCGCGATATCGGTCGGCACGGGCTCCGTCATCTGGATGATGCTGTACCACCCGACGCTCGGCATGCTGAATTACTTCCTGACCCTGCTTGACCTCGAGCCTGTCCGGTGGCTGTCCGATCCGGCTTGGGCGTTGGTTTCCGTCTCGATCATGACCGTTTGGATGAACCTCGGCTTCACCTACATCGTGCTGCTGAGCGGTTTGCAGAGCGTGCCGGAAGAAATATACGACAGCGCGAAAATCGACGGTTCCGGTCCGCTTCGTACCTTCGTCCGCATTACCCTGCCGCTTGTATCGCCTACGTTATTTTTTACGGCCATCGTCTCTGTAATCGGTGCTTTTCAATCGTTCGGTCAAATTCACCTCCTGACCAAAGGCGGTCCGATGAACAGCACGGACGTCATCGTATTCAACATTTACCGCGATGCGTTCGTCAACTTCCGGTTCGGGATCGGCAGCGCGCAGGCGCTGGTGCTGTTTGTGATCATTTTAATTTTAACCGTCGTCCAATTCAGGTTTTTTGAAAAGAAGGTGCATTATCAATGATACAGCGCGTCTTTCATCGGCTATTGTCCTACGGGCTGTTGTCCGCTGCCGCAGCGGTTGTGATTTTCCCGATCGCGTACACGTTCTCCGCCTCCATGATGACGGATTCCGAATCGGTCGCGTACCCGCCCCGGCTGCTGCCGAGCGGCCTCAACCTGGCGAATTTCACAGAAGCCCTGGCGCTTATTCCCGTCGGAAGCTTCATTCTCAACAGCTTTCTCGTTTCCAGCGCGATCATGATCGGACAGCTGCTCACCGCAAGTTTGGCCGCTTACGCGTTCGCGTACTTGCGCTTTTACGGAAAAGCGCTGCTGTTCACCTTGTTCTTATCGACGATGATGATTCCGTGGGAAGTGACGATCATTCCGAACTACCTCACGGTCAAAAGCTGGGGCTGGCTCGATACGTATCAAGCGCTGATCGTCCCCTTCCTCGCAACGGCGTTCGGCACGTTCCTGCTGCGCCAATGGTTCCTTCAACTGCCCAAGGAATTGTTCGAGGCGGCCAAAATCGACGGCTGTGGCCATCTGCGCAGCTTTGCGATGCTCGTGCTTCCCTTGTCCAAACCGGCGCTGGCGACGCTTGGCGTGTACTCCTTTTTAACGCATTGGAACATGTACTTATGGCCGCTGCTCGTCACGAACGGCGTGGAAAGACGCACGGTGCAAATCGGCATCAGCATGCTGCAATTCGAAGAGATGACCTCGTGGAACCTGGTGCTCGCCGGTGTCGTCATGGTGCTGCTGCCTTCGCTGCTGCTGCTGGCGCTCGGATTGAAGCAGCTTGTCGGCGGGATGACCGCCGGCGCGTTGAAAGGCTGACAGGCGCACGATCTCGGTGAAATAGCGCGACGGGTTCCCATCCGAACCCCCGTCCTCTATATAAAAGCTTATAAAAGGAGAGAAACAATCATTATGAAGCTTCTGAACGCGAAAACGACGCTGCCCCTTGTGCTGTCCGGCATGATGGCGCTGACGGCGGCTTGTGGCGGCACGACGGCACCTTCCGGGGGAACGGCAACAAATTCCGAAAAACCCGCAGCCGATAGCACAAAGAAGGATGCGGCTCCAACAAACCAGCCGGTTAAAGTCGTCTGGTGGCATTCGATGGGCGGCGAGCTGGGCAAAGCGGCGGACAAGCTGGTCTCCGACTTTAACGCATCACAGAAAAACATCGTCGTCGAAGCGGTATTCCAAGGCACTTACGATGAAAGCTTGAACAAAATGAAAGCGTCCATGGATTCCAAAAGCGGTCCGGCGCTCATCCAAGTGTACGAAATCGGCAGCCGTTTCATGATCGACTCCAAAGCGATTACTCCTGTGCAAACTTTTATCGATAAAGATAAATATGACGTTTCTTCACTGGAAGAAAATATCTTGAATTACTACCGGGTCGACGGCAAGCTGTATTCGATGCCGTTCAACACGTCCAACCCGATCCTCTACTACAACAAGGATATGTTCAAGGCTGCAGGGCTCGATCCGGAGAAACCGCCGGCCACGTACGAAGAGCTCGCCGATGCGGCGAAGAAGCTGACGAAGGACGGCAAAGCGGGCGGATCGTTCGCGATCTACGGCTGGTTCATGGAGCAGTTCTTCGCGAACCAAGGCGCAGAGCTGCTGAACAACGGCAACGGACGTACGAGCCTGGCTACGGAATCGCTGCTTGCCGGAGACGCCGGGGTCAAGACGCTTACCTGGTGGAAGCAGATGGTCGACGACAAAACGATGCTGAATCTCGGCCGCAAAACCGACGATACGAAAAAAGCGTTCGCTGCCGGTCAAATTGCGATGACACTGGACTCCACCGCTTCCTTGCGCGGCATCGTCAATTCCGCCGAAGGGAAGTTCCAAGTCGGCACCGGCTTCCTGCCGAAGCCGTCCGGCGCGAAGGACGGCGGGGTGATCGTCGGCGGCGCCAGCCTGTACATTTTGAACAACCGTTCCGAAGCCGAACAGCAGGGCGCTTGGGAGTTTATCAAATTTTTGGCTGATGCGAAGCAGCAGGCGTATTGGCACGTGAACACCGGCTACTTCCCGATTACGAAAAAAGCGTATGACGAGCAAATCGTCAAAGACAACCTGACGAAGTACCCGCAATTCCAAACGGCCGTCGACCAGCTGCACGCGACGAAAGCAAATTTAGCGACGCAAGGCGCGGTCATGGGCGTATTCCCGGAAGCCCGCCAATTGACCGAAGGCGCCATCGAAGAAGCGCTCAACGGCAAAAAGCAGCCGAAGGAAGCGCTCGAGGGCGCCGCCAAGGAAATCAGCGGCAAGATCGGCACGTACAACAAGACGGTGAGCAAGTAACTTTAGATAGGAAACCGCACAAAAATCCCCCGTCGGGCCCTAAGGTTCGGACGGGGGATTTTTGAATTCGGGCTACCGTTGCTGATCCGCTCACGGCTTCGTTCGCTATAGGCGACTCGCCGCAATCGCAGCTATCGATTCCGTAAATTCCACAGCGCCTGCGCGCTCTCGGCGCGGGTTGTCGTGCCCTGCGGATCGTACACGCCGTCAGCCCGGCCCGCGAGCAGCGAGAGCGCCGCACCGGCTTGCACGGAAGCGGCCGCCCACGGGCTGATAAGCTTCGCATCCAGGAACGATGCTTCACCAGCGTCCGCTTCCGGCGCTTTCGCGTTCGTTGTCGCTTCATAAGCGCGGACGATCATGACCGCCATCTCTTCCCGCGTAATTTGTTCGTCCGGCGCAAACACCGCTTCGTCCCGCCCGCTCACGAGACCGCGGCTATAGGCGGCAGCTACGCTCGAAGCGTACCAGGCTGCACGGTCAACATCCTTAAACGGTACAGCGGATGCATCTTTGGCGGGCCTTACTCCTAATGCCCGTACGAGCATGGCTGCAAATTGGGCGCGGGTAACAGGTTGTTCCGGAGCAAACAGACGATCGCTCACCCCGTCAATCACATGTTTCGCCGCCAGCTCCCGAATCGTACCGCCCGCCCAATGCTCCGCGCTCAAATCGTCAAACGACTTGTCATATTCAAGCACCGAGTAGCTGCTGAAATGGTACGCGTCGGCCTTCAGCCGTCCGTTCTCCCAAGCACCGCCGATATACTCGAGACGGCCCCGATCGTCGATGTAATAGATCCCGGCAAGCTTCTTATCCGCGGCAGGATCCACATCGAACACCAGTGTCACCGGCTGCTCGAACCGTTCGAGGGTCAGAGCCTTGCCGTCCTTCGTCACCACTGACAGCCCGAAAGCGTACACCTTGCCCGCCAGCTTCACGTCGGCGCCCGACCCCGACGCGCCTTGTGCGACCTGCGCATTCGCGGACGCCGCATCCACTTCCTTCACTTGGATCCATATATTCGCGCCCGCCGCTAATTCCGTCGTCGGAATCAGCCGCTGCAGCTCCTTCAACAAAGCCGGAGGCAGCAGCAGCGATACGTTCCCGCTCTTGATCTCCAGCAGCTTCGTACCGACCACGTCGGCCGCTGTCGCCGGAAGCAGCACTTCGTTCTGCTTCGCTCCAAGCTCTACGGTTACCCGATCGGTTCCACCGCGGAGCGCTTCTTCGCCAACCACTTTCCGCTCGCCGCCTTGTTGGTTAGGGCTGCCGACACTACCGCTAACGGCCCCGCCGGTTCCTCCATCGTCATCGCCTGTATCGGGGTTTTGTCCGCCGTTACCCGGCCCCGGTGTCGTTCCCGACGTACGCGTCACCTTCATGTTGATCGTTTTCGTCGCCTGGCTTTTACGCCCTTTGTCCGTATACCAAGGCAGATTGAGCGTCGCTTCTGTCGGTTCGATGTGCAGCACGAACTCATTCAAGCCCTGCTTCAGCGCAAGCGCCGGAATTTCCACGTTCCCGTAGGCATCCATCGCCCCCTGCTCAATCGGTTGATCGTTAATCGTGAAAGCCACCCCATAAGGTACGACCGCCTTCAGCTTCACGTTCTCTTCCGCCGTCGAGAATACGATATCGTCCCCGTACGATATGCGCGGCATCGAAATCATCATCGGCATATCGACCCAGCGCAGGACGTAGTCGTTGACGGTCATTCGATTATCGCCCTGATTCGCAATGGTCAGCTTCATGTTCGTATCGGTGGAGCTGTACGCCCAGTTGCCGTAATCGGACGTATCGTTCGCCACACGGCTGTGGCTCGTAAACGCCTCGGTATCCCAGGAGCCGCGCGTATATTTGTACTCGATCGTTTTGCCGGCCATCATTTTGAACGAATATTCAACGACATTGCGGTCCGTCGCTCCGCTCGGCACCTGCAGCTTCGTGCCGCTGACATTCCATCCGTTCAAGCTGCCCGCCAAATAAATATCGTCGCTCGTCGGCGTGTAGCCCGGTATTTGCAAACGCAGCGTCACATCCACCATGACCAAGCGCGGGGTGACCGATTTTTCGGCGGAGAACGCCCGATTGTAAGCCAAATCGTAAGCAGCCACTTGATACGTATACGCCGTATCGTTGCTGACCGTATAATCGATGTAGCTCGTCGCTGCCGCATCCAGCGTCGCGATCTTCCGGTAAACCGCATCCGTCACGGACTTCCGGTACACCTCGTAACCCGCCGCCGTCGCATCCGAAGCCGTCCATTTCACATGCGCCCGGTTCGACTCCACCGTGAAGTCAGCCAATACCGGCGCCGACGGCGGCACGACGTCGTATGGATCGGCATAAACCTGCAGCGTCACCGTAGGCGAAACGGTAAAGCGTTCCCCGTTATCGGTCGAAGCTTTCGCAAAATAACGGTATTCCCCGGATTCCGTCGGTTCGAACGACGCCCAATACGTCTTCGCGCCGCCGTTATCGGCTTCGTAACGGAGCTTTGTCTCCAGAGCGTCCGCCGGATCGGCGCCGTCCTTGTAATAGCCGAGCCGCGCAATCAAGTTCGGCGCCTCTTTGCCGGCGTATACCGGATTATCGGTGAGACCGCTGACGCTCAGATCAACCGTAATTTTACCGGTCGTCTTCCCGACGCCAAGATACACCGCATTCGTCACCGCAGACGGCGTATCGACGCCCGTAATCGTGTAAGCCGGCGTGGCGGCCGACATTTCGCTTAGGAAGCTTTCGCCGGCGCCGATCTTCGCGGTCACCGCGTAGTAATATTTGGTCCCATTGGTAACGTTCACGTCGGTATACGCGAGTCCGTTCGCCGTGCCGACCATGGTGAGCGATCCGCCCTCGATGGCGGCGCGATACACTTGGTAGCTTTCAGCGCCCGGCACCGCCGACCACCCGATTTCGACGCGTCCGTCTTGCCCTTGCGCCGTCACGCCGGTTACCTGCGGCACCGTTCGCAGATTAACCGTCGACACCATCATCAGGCCGGTTTGGGCCGGAATCGTGAGCGTCAGCTTCCCGCCGGTCACCGTGCTCTCCACTTGACCGTGCAGGCGGTCGCTCAGGACCAATCCGTTCGGCAGAAACCCGGCCACGTCGGCCTCGATCGTGCGTTCCGCATGGCTGCGGTTGATGACCAGCATCGCGCCTTTCGCTTCATTTTTGCGGGCATAAGCGATCACATCGTCCTTGGCGTAAGCCGTCATGATTTCGCCGGTGCGGAAGACGGATTCGCTGTTTCGGATCTGCGCCGCCTTTTGATAGATCCCGAACAGCTCTTGGTACGCTCCATTGCCCTTAAAACCGCCGTCTCCCTCGGCCGTCACGCGTTCCCAAGGGAACGCCCGGCGGGAATCCGGGTCCTTCGTCCCCGTTACGCCAACCTCGTCGCCGTAATAGATCGTCGGAGCCCCTGGATAGCCCATCTGGAAAATAGCGGTCAGCCCCTGCTGCTTCAACGCGTTAGCGCTCGCTTCCGGCGCCATCGCCAGGTGCTCCTCCTCCCACTCCGGATGGTCGTACTTCGTAATCGAGCGCGTCGTGTCATGCGAGCCCACAAGGTTCATCATCGCCTGCCACGCTTCCTGCGGGTAATCCTCGCGAATCGACTCCAAAGCCTGATTCAAATTGTCCGCGTTACCGGAAGCGATGAAGTTTTGGATCGCTCCGCGGAACCGGTAATTCATCACCGAGTCGAACTGGTCGCCCAGCAAATAACGCGTCGCCACGCCCCACTCTTCGCCGATCAGCACGGGATCTTCGATCTTGCTGCCATTCGCGTCCGTGCGTCCGGCGGTGGATTTAACCGCCTGGCGGAACTTCGCCCACGTGCCTCCGGATACGTCCGGGGCTACGTCCAGCCGCCAGCCTGTCGTCCCCATCCACAGCCAGCGCTGCGAGCCGACGGCCTGCATCTGCTGCTGTGCGGACGCATCGGAACGCCCGGTAAGATCGTACCCGATCACATGATCGCGGTAATCGATGTTATTCCACTCATGCTGTCCCGGAATGGACAACGTATCCGCCGGCAAATACTCCGTAGGCGTCGTTTGCGGCTCTTTCGCATCCATAACCGGCAGCGAGTCGTAGCCCCACCAAGCGTCATATTTATAGTGAAGCCCGTCGTCATCCCGGTTTTTCACCTTCTCGTTCAAGACAGTAAACCAGCTGACGTACCGGAAATCGTCCGGCCAGCTGTAGTTCGCGCCGGTCATCGGATTGATGCGGCTTGTGAAGGAAGCCCGCACCTCCGCTTCCGCGTCGGCCCGCGCTTTCCCTTCGCCGTTCATCTTGTCGTACACCTTCGCCCAATATTCGTAGGCCCCGATCTCCGGGTATTTCTCATACCTGTCGAAATAAATCGAATCGTCGCCGACATGGTTAAACACGCCGTCGTTGATGACTTTAATGCCGGCCTCGCGGGCCGCTTTCGTAAAGTTTTGAAACACCTGATCGGACGCTTCGCGCGTCTTCACATAATCGAGCCCGGACTTCGGATCACCCGGTATAAGGTATACCGGCTCCCCGAACATCGGATCGAGGTGCTTATAATCGGTGGCATCGTATTTATGGTTGGATGCGGCCCAAGCGACCGGGTTCAAGTACACCGCCGTAATGCCGAGCGACTTTAAGTATTGAAGCTTCTGCAGGATGCCTTGAATGTCGCCGCCGTAAAATTCATTCGTCCACGCGCCGTCGGACCTCGCGTCCGGATAGTAAGGCGCGTTCTCCGGCTTGAGGCGGTCCGGATTTTCCGGCATGTCGGACCACTCGCCCCATACTTGATCGGCCGCCGGATCGCTGCCCACGCCGCCGTCGAAGTACTGCAGCTTCTGGCCGTTCTTGCTCGTCGCATACTCCGGACGGTTCGCTCCGCGCGCGCCGTCCAGCAGCTTCGCCCGGTTGTTCGCCTCGCTCCCGTCAAAGAAACGGTCCGGGAAAATTTGATAGACGACCGCATGCTTGATCCAATCCGGCGTGCGGTAATGCGGATCGTAAACGGTCAAGTCGTAAGGGATTGCGCCTTCGTCGCTGACCGCACCGGCTCCGCCGCGGCTGCCGTCGTCGCCATACTCCGTTTTGGTCGAACCGTCGATAAGAATGAACTTATAACCCCAGATTCCGATTTTACCGGCGAAAGCGCTTTTCGGAACGGTGATTTCAAAATAGTCCTTGTCTTCAACGCTTGTCACCCGCCGCATCGCATACGAGGTCGAGAGCCCGTCGGGCGCGGTCAGCTCGGCTTTCGCCGTCTGCACGTCATCGCGCTTGGCGGCCATCCGCAGCGTCACGTCCTGCTCGCCGGCGGCAATGGCGCCGAACGGCTTTTTGTAAGTAACCGAGCGGCTGTCGAAGGCGAGCTGATCCTTCTGGATGTCGCCGTCGAAAGTGCCTTCCTTGGGCACGTAATCGTGCGTCAGCGTTTTATTCGCCGCAGCATAGTCGATCGTGAAGGTGACCTCCGCCGGGTCGATCGTGACGAGTTTAACATTTTGGCCGTTAGCGCCGTAATCGTTGCCGTTCCAGCTGTCGCTGAAATTAACTTTGGCTTCGTACGAACCGGCCGGGAACGTGCGTTGGAGCTTGTACACGGTGCCGTTAAAGTTATAATCGACGAAAAATTGCTTCGCCTCGCTTGGAGACCACTCGCTCTCGCCCCACAGCGTTTGCAGATTGCCCACCAGCCTCGGCCACTGGGCTTGTGAGAGCGCAGGCACATACTGCGTCAGCCCCTGCACGTTCGGCAGCGAAATGCGAGCCTCGCCGATGGCTTCGTTGATGTAAAAGTTAACCTTCGTCGTCTCGGCAAGCGAGAAGGAAAAATTGTTGCCGTTGTGGCTGAATCCGTCCCAGGTGCCGCTTCGCACCAGCTTGAATTCGTAGCTGCCTGCTTCGAACACGCGGGAATACTGGTAGAAGTCCCCTACCAAATGTTTCATCCGAGTCTCTGCCGAATCGTTCGACCAGCCCTGGAAGCTTCCGACGACCACCCACTTCGTCGTCCCTCCCGGCTGATCCGTCAGCTCGTCGGCGGTAATGGCTGCTGCCGCCCTCGCTGGACCGACCGTCAGTCCGAACAGCGCCTGAAACAGCATAAGCGCGATCGTCAGGACGGCAACCCCTCTCAGGCTGCGTTTGCTTTGCAGGAATGACATGACTTCATGAACCTCCTTTATGTACGTTTATATCCAGGCGCGGCATGGTTAACCGCGTAGATACCGGGTGGTGCGGGTCTTCTTGTCCGTTCGGGCGGGCCGTACACGCAACCCGCTTCCGGTCCTTTCGCAGCAGGATCGAAGCGTGGCGGGAAAGAAGGGCGTTATTGGCCCCTTTGGCGCATAACCGGCAAGCATTAAAGGGTTCAGAACCCGTGCAAACGCGAGAATTGTTATGCGCACAGCATGATGTAAACGTTTGCTCAATCTACCAAATATTGGGTTTTATTTTCATCTTAACACTTCGCTTCATGCGCCGTAAGCGGAAAAAATTGATCGTTTGGGGTGAAAATGTTGATGTACTCACCTCTTTGGCGCGCTGCCTTCTACGGGCACAAAAATAAGGAGATGGGCAAACGCCCATCTCCTTATCCATCTGCCGCTATCGCGCCAATGCCTTACTACGTGTTAATACCGCGGCACGCGGGAACGGCCGCTTCGACGCTTACGTCCATTCGTACGGCTTAGTCGTACCGCCTTCTGCTTCGGTCTGGCGACGGCCGCTTGAACGTCGGCTACCACGTTAGCCAGCTGCTTGAAGACCGGGGACATCTGCTCGGCCGATTGCCAGATCGTATGGACTTTATCCATCGCAACCAGCAGTTCATCCAATCCTTCGTTCACGTTCCGGATTAAGCCCGGCAACCTGCTCACCATATCCATCACCCTTCGCTTATTCGGATTGTCGGATGCTGTATCTTATGCGGTAAAAGCCCGGTTTGGCTTAGGCGGATGTCCCGCTGGGGCGAAACGCCGCGAAAATGTATTTGACCGTCTGACTGGCCGTCTGTTCCGGATCGAGTTCGCTTTCCGACAGCATGGAGGCGTAGTTGATAATTTTTTTATGAGCTAACGCCGCTCCCATGACGAACATCCAGGCATGGTCCAACGAATCGAACTGAAAGACGCCCTGCGCACGGCCTTGCTCCAGCAGCTCGCGCGCTTTACGCCAAATCGGCGCCGTGAAGGAAGTCACGATCTCGGTGCGCGCCGAGCGCATCTCCAGCTCCTGCTGTAAAATCGTGCTGAACTCGATATCCTCCATGCCGAACATGATCACCTCGGTGACGAGCAGCCGAAGCCCTTCCACGGGATCTTTCAACAGCGTCTCGTATTCCGACATCCGTTGGCCGGGAAAAAAGTTCTCGAACAGCGCCCGAAACACGTTCTCCTTCCCGCCGAAATAATACGAGACGAGCGCGACGTTCGCACCGGCTTCCTCGCATATTTGTCTAACGCTCGTGCCGTCAAAGCCCTGTTTGGCAAACAGCTTTTTGGCGGCGAGCAGGATACGCATTTTCATTTCGGATTCGGCTGCAGCCATGCCGCATTCTCCTTCTCTGGGGACAGTTGTTTCTTCATTATGGAACGAATGGACACGAATCGCAAGGCCTGAAGCGGTATCCTTAGCGAGCGGGAACCGGTTCGCCGGTCTTTACAGCCGCCTCGTTCGGCTTGTTGCTTTCTTTACGCAAGCCGGTGGCAAGCAAGCCGGCCGCGGCGCACACGAGGAGAATGCAGGCAAGCGCTCCCGCATCCCCGGCCGCGCTCGGACCGCCGAACAGCAAGTTCATGCCGCCCTCCACCGCATAGGTCGCCGGCAAGTACTGGCTGAAGCTGTGATAGAAGCTTCCGAGCAATTCTCGCGGCACCATGGCGCCGGACGATACGAGCTGCACGGATAACATCGCGATATTAAACAACATGCCGGCCATCCCGAAAATGATCAGGAACATCTGCGAGAAGAACATGAACGTCATGAGAAGCAGCGCCTGAAACAGCCATACGGAAACAAATCCGCCGGCGTGCTGCCCGCCCATCGCGACAACCAGGGACGTGCCGATCAAGGCAATAACGACGGAGGATGCGAGGTTAATCACGACGCGCGCGCCGAATTTGCTCCATCGGGAAAAGTCCGGCCCGAGCTGCATCGTGGCCTGCTGCACGTTCATCCCCATAATCATGGCGCCAACGAAAGACGCGAGCACCATCATCATCGGCACCATTTGGTTGTTCATGCCTTGAACCGTGTTCGTATAGGCAATGTTCGACTTCACTTTATCGGTAATGCCTTGAGCGATTGCCTGCGCTTGCGGTGCCGGAACTTTCGCCTGCTTCAACACCGCTTCCGCGCCTGCGACCGTCGCTTCTTTATTAACGGCGGCGGTTACGCCGGATGCTACGCTTTGCATCATGCTTTTGATCAACGCAGGATTCGATTCGTTAATGACGTACCGGATTTCGGCCTGCTGTCCTTGCGCCTGCAGCTGCTTGGAGAGGTCGGCGGGCAGGTGAAGCACCATCTGCACTTCACGCTCGTTCAGCTTGTCTTGGGCTTGGTCGAGCGAACTCTCTTTCACGAGCTGGAAAGGCAGGCTGCCGGCAAGCTGTTCGACAATGTTGGCCCCCATTGCGGGGTCTTCGTTGACGACAGCAATTTTCAACTGGTTGACGTTGTCGGTTACTCCGTTGTATCCAGTCATCCAAATCAGGCTGAAAATGATTTGGAACATCATGGCAGTAGCAATACCGATGACGGTTGCGGGCTTTTTAAAATAAGCTTGTAATGCTTGCAGCATGACAATCTCTCCCTTATCTATGTATAGGATGTTTAACTTAAACATTTGTTTAAATTAAACGTTTGTTTAAATTATAGGCGGGAGAAATTTCTTTGTCAACGATGTTTTCAAGCTTTTTCCTGGGGGCAAAACAGGCATAAGGGGAAGGCGTTCATGGAAGGGGATAGATAGAACCCGGACCTATCGGCCAAGGCCTTCCGCAAGGCTCCCCGAAGATCTAACGCAGGGAGCCTTGTGACCTTGGCTTCAGCAGCAGGCCGCTCTTAAGGCCAAACCGCCGTCAGCCGGCGGGGTCAACCGCGGAACGAGCTGCGGAGAACGATGACGAGCAGGATGTACAGCACCAGGATGATCGCGGTAGACGGCCACAGGCCTCCGTGATGATGATGGTGGTGGTGTTTCTTCGGCGCGTAAATGTTAACTTCTTCATAATGAACGTTGATCGGAGCGCCGTACATCGGCTCCGGCATTTCGACCGGAGAAACGGCCATAGGCATCGGAGCTGGCATTGGAGCTGGCATTGGGGCCGGCATAGCGAACGGTTGATACTTTTCCATAGGATAAACACCTCCGTAATATTTGGCGGAGCCGCCGTGAATGCATGCAGGCGGTGGTCCAGGTCCGGGCGGACCGTCATAGTCAGGTGTTCCTCTCGAACACATCATCAGTCTATGGCCTTCCACGTTTGCGGATCACGGTATTCACCCATGTCTGGAAAATTGGACTCCTGCCCTGCGCCGAAAACTGCCAAATCGGGCAAACCGCAGGAACCGGCGGGCGGCGTGAAGGGCGCATACCGCCCGCTTGCCTCGGCATCGCCAAACAGGAGGGTTCGGGCGCCCCGGAACTCGTCAGCAACAGTTGTTCGGACCGCTGCGAGCGGCAGAGCGGCAGAACGGCAGGCGGCCCCTCCTCTCGTCTCCCCCGGTTTATAAACCGAAAAGAACCCCTCGAAGGAAGGGGTTCTTGTTGCCTTATCTATACGTACGGGTTATGCTCCCGCTCGTAACCGATCGTCGTCTTCGGGCCGTGTCCCGGGTAGACGATCGTATCGTCCGGCAGATCGAACAGCTTGCCATGGATCGAATCCATCAGGTCGCGCTGACTGCCGCCCGGCAAATCGGTGCGGCCGACGGACAGCTTGAACAGCACGTCGCCACCGAACAGCTGGTTGCCGTACAGGAAGCTGACGCTGCCCGGCGAATGGCCCGGCGTATGGAACACCTGGAAGGTAACTCCTTCCAGCAGCGTCAGCCGCTGGCCGTCGTCAAGCCCGTGCTCGGCCGGATCGGTCGTAATCGGCGCGCCAAGCTCGGGCCACCGCGCCGAGCCGTTCCGCTTCGGATCGGTGAGCCAGTCGCTCTCCGCATCATGCAGATAGACCGGACAGCCTTTGCTGCGCCGCAGTTCGTCCACGCCTCCGATATGATCGAAGTGGGCGTGCGTCAGCAGAATCGCCTCGATCTCCAGATCGCCGATCCGTTTCAACAGCGGTCCGGGGTTCATTCCGGGGTCGATGACGACGCCCTTGTTCACGCCGGGAACGGTGAGCAGATAGGCATTCGTCTGCAGCGGTCCAAGCGAGAATGCTTCCACCTTCAAAACCGGTTTTTGTTCCATAGCCGGCGCCTTAGAACGTGGACAGCAGCTCGCGAAGCTCTTTCACGATGACCGTCTGGTAACCGGTGCCTTCGCCGTACTGGCGGACCATCTCTTCGCGCGCGACTTTGATTTTATCTTGATAATCCGGGGCTTCACGGTCCGGGTTTTCCTGCTTGAACTTGTTCATAACCGCTTGCACGTGCGCCGGACGCGGTCCCCAATGGCCGAGCACGAACCCGCTGAAATCGGTAAAAATGACGATCGGAATCGCTTCGCCGCCCATCGTCAGGAAGTCGGCCATCACGTCCGGATGCTCTTCTTTAATCAGCACCTCGGTCGGAATGCCGGAAATTTCAAGCGCGCGGAATACTGCAGGCACGTTGCGTACAACGTCGCCGCACCAATCGGCCGCCAAAATCAGGCAGTGCAAATCGTCACGGTTGTTGAGCGATTCGAAAAACTCTTTGTCCGCCTCGTTCTCCCACGTGAACGCGTCGTACCACTCTTTGAACTTCTCCTGGTTTTTCGTCATCCCGCTTATAAACTGCTCGGGCGACAATCCTTTGCGCAGCTTGCTGCTTAAATTTTTGCTCATCTCGGCTTCATCCTCCTTGATTAGGTGTTGCTATGGATTATTGTACCAAAAAAAGTTCCCTTGCTCCAAATGATCTGCGTAAAATCGCTGGGAGCGAGGGAACCCGGAGAACGCCTCTTACTGGCTGTTTTCGGTAATCAGGCGTTCGATGGAAGCGACGTCTGCCGGACTGAGCGTCCGGGTCGGGCGATAGGTCTTAATATGCTGCACGAGCCTGTCCGCTTTCAACGTCGCAAAGGCGGGACTTGAGCCGATCAACTGACTGTCCGGATGGGTGAAGCAGACGATGCCCACGACGTCCGCACGCAGCTTATGCTCCTTCAGCAGCTCTTTCAAGACGCGCTCGTGCCGGTACAAATGCACCGTCGGATCTTGTCTGCCGGCCTCGCCGGTGCCGTCGCGAAGTGCATTCGTTTGCGCCCGGCCGAGACTGCTCTCGTCGAATCGAATCTCGCCCGATGCATGATTCGATTCGATATGAAAGACGCCATTGGGCCCGATGACAATATGGCCGATCTGCTGCTGCGAGCCGCCGCCCTTGACCCGGAGGCCGTGAAGGATGCGGTATTCGCCTCCGATGTACTTCAATTGATGAGCTGTGGCATGCTCTCCATCGCTGAGTTCTTTAGCCGGTGCAGCCGGAGCCGTCCCGCTCCCCTCACGACGACGCGCCGCCCGGCGAATGAGCCATTTCCAAACAAAATAAAGCAAGGCAAGCGCGATCGCCCCATATAACGAAGGCTTCACATAAGGAGCGGCCACTTCATCGATCTGTTCCCAATTGTCGCCAAGCGCCTGTCCTAAATAGACAAACAAAATCGCCCATGGAATGGTCCCCAGCAGCGTGAAAAACAGAAACTTCCAAACCGGCATCCGCGCCATTCCGGCGGGAATCGAAATCGCTTGACGCAGCACCGGCACGAAGCGCGCCAGGAAGACCATACCGGGCCCGTATCGGTTAAACCAATTTTCCGCAATATCGAGATGTTTTTTCTTCAGATGCAAATACTTGCCGAATTTGTCAAGCACCGGACGACCGCCGTAACGTCCGAGCCCATACAAGATCAATTGCTGCAGCATGCAGCCGATCGTGCCGAATACAATGGCGCCGACCAGCGACACTTGGCCGCGGGACACCAGGAAACCGCCGTAGGCGAGCACAATCTCGCTCGGGATGACCTCCAGGGCGAGTCCGAGCAGAATGCCCCATACGCCCAGCCCTTCAATAAAATGAAGCGCCGTAGTAATCAAGTTATGCAATAGCTCACTCATGACCTCACAGCCTCTTCCTCTCCCTATGATTTTCCGAAATATAGGTTAGCTTGCCGCTCTTGTCTCTCTCAAGCCTATCTTATTCTATCATAAGCCTGTTCAGACCGCAGCCCGCGATATGGGCGCGCAGCAAATTCACGGGACGACGCGGCGTTCGCTGTTTCAGATGCACGAGCCCGTGTGTGATCTCCTTCTTCCCGAGCGGAGCGCACGCCGATAGCGTCCCGGCGGCCAGCTCCCGACTCACCCCGGAACGGGGAACGAAAGCGATCCCCCAGCCGCTGCGCACCGCTTGCTTGATCATGTCCAGCGAAGCAAACTCGGCGCGCCCCATCGCACGGGCGGCTTCCCCGCTCAATAGCGACTCCGCCTCGGACGTGTACATGCAGCGGCTGCCGAACCCGACCAGCCGGGCGTCCGCCGCCCCTCCCCACCCCTTGGCCCGAATCCGCTCGGCTCGTTCCGGCGAGGCCACCCAGATGAGCTCGTCGCGGGCGACCGGTTCAAACTCCATATCTGTCCATTCTTCCTCCCCCAGTCCCGGAATGAGTCCCAGATCGATGCGACGGTCGCGCAGCGCCTCGAGCGTGTCCGCCTGAAATCCGGCAGCGATCTGGACGTCAATGTGCGGATACTTGATGAAAAAGGATTGCAGCGCGTCCCATAAATAAGACGCCCCGAACGACTCCAACACCTGCAAGCGTACGACGCCGCGCGGCTCGCCGTGCTCCGCCAAGCCTTCTTCCAGCTCCGCGCCGAGCTGCAAAAACCGGTACGCATACGCCTCCAGCTTACGCCCCGCCTCAGTCGGTTCGACCCCGCGGGGAAGCCGATCGAACAACCGCTGTCCGACACTTTCCTCGAGCAGCCGGACTTGCGTCGTTACGGTAGACTGCACATAGCCCAGCCTTGCCGCCGCTTTACTTATACTGCGCTCCTCCAACACCGCGATAAACGTGCGAAAAAAACGCCCCTCCAACCGGTCCAGCAACATCCGCCCACCTCGTTTACCCATCGAATTTACAAATACCAGATATCATAATCATTCGTTATTCAAATCCATCTGTCTCATGCTAGCATAAACGTATCATCGTTTCAAACCTATCCGACTCGATTCGTAAAGGAGCCTGCTGCATGACTACCTCTGCCTCTGACGCTTCCACTTCCAAAAGCTCGCCCTTGCGTCGAGCGCTCGCCTTCCTCGCGCCAGGCCTCGGCGCTTTCGCCGCCATCTTCGCCATCGTACAGCTCGGCGCATGGAGCGGCGCTCTGCTGCTGATGGCGCCGCTTGGCGCTTCGTGCGTGCTCGCTTTCGCACTGCCGGGCAGCCCCTTGGCGCAGCCGCGCAGCATCGTCGGCGGTCACCTGCTCAGCACCGCGATCGGGCTGGCGCTGCAGCATACGGTCGGTTTCCACGCCTGGTCGGCCGCACTCGGCGTCGGACTTGCCATCACGCTGATGCAGCTGACCCGGACGCTGCACCCGCCCGCCGGCGCCGATCCGCTCGTCGTCATGCTGGGAGGCGCCGCATGGAGCTTCCTCTGGACCCCCGCTTTGCTCGGGTCCGCGCTGATCGTCGCCGTTGCCTGGGCGTTTCACCGCCTCCTGCGGCGGCCGTATCCGCAGCGGTGGCGGTAACGGCGCACCGCGCGAATAGCCCTGCTTCGCCTTCGGGAAGCAGGGCTATTTACATTTTCGATTGTTGCACATATAATTGTCATAGCAATTATTTATATGGGAGGAGGTGTACAGCTTTGTCATCTGAGAATCCGACTCTGTCGATGGGCTTTTTGATCGGGCAAACGTACCGCAAGATGGTCGGCATCCTCGCCGCGCGGTTTAAAGAATACGACATTACGACGGAACAGTTTTCGGTGCTTTGCCGGTTGGCTGAGCAGGACGGAATCAGCCAGAAGGAAATCGCCGCGCGCACGGTGAAAGATCAGCCGACGACGGCCCGCATTCTCGACTGCCTCATTCGCAAGGGGCTTGTCCATAAAGAAATGAGCGCAGCGGACCGCCGGTCGTTCCTCGTCTATTTGACCCCGCTCGGCCGGGAACGACTTGACGTGCTGCTGCCGCTCGAGAAAGCGACGCTGGCGGAAATTTTTGCCGGCCTTGATGCCGAAGAGCTTGCCCGGTTCCGCGAAACGCACCTGCAGCTGCATCGACAGCTTGACGCGCTGCATCAACAACAGGAGGCCTAACCACCATGAATGTACAACAAGAACCACCTGCCGCCAAGCTGTGGACCCGGGATTTCATCCTGCTGACGGTCAGCAATTTGCTGCTTTATTTGAATTTGCAAATGATTACTCCCGCCCTGCCCGCTTATGTGTCCGACGCGTTCGGAGCCGATCAATGGGCGGTCAGCCTCGTGATCAGCCTGTTTGCGCTCTCGGCGATCGTCGCCCGCTTATTTGCCGGACGCGCACTTACCAAGGGGTCCCAGCGTACCTGGATCGTTCTGATCGGGCTGGGGCTTTATATTTTATCGACGGCAAGCTTTTACGCTGCGGGAGCTTTCGCTTTGTTTCTGGCGATTCGGGTTCTTTACGGCGTCGGCTTCGGGATGACCAGCACCGTTTACGGGACGATGGCATCGGATGTCATCCCTTTGAAGCGCATCGGCGAAGGCATGGGCTATTTCGGCCTCTCGACCGGCTTATCCATGGCGCTCGCTCCGGTGATCGGCCTGTGGCTGCTCGACGCCTACGGATTCGGCACGTTGGTGTTCGTCTCGACCGTGCTCGGCGCCCTCATCCTGCCGCTAACCTTCGGCATCCGCACTAGACGCGTGCCGAGCGGCTCGACCGGCCCTTCGACCACAACAAGCGCTACCAGCGCGGCCGTTCGCATCGCACCAAAGCCGCGGCGCAAAATCAGCAAAACGCTGGCCGTCCCTTTCCTGCTCAGCATGATGCTTTCCTTTACCTACGGCGGCTTGATCAGCTTCTTGGCGCTGTTCGGCAAGGAAGCGCATCTGGCCAACGTCGGCTGGTTTTTTCTCACCAACGCCGCGGCCATCGTGCTGATCCGTCCGATAGCGGGGAAGCTGTTCGACCTTAAAGGACATCGCGCCGTGCTGCCGCCTGCCGCGCTGCTGGTTATCGCCGGCCTCATCTGCCTATCGTACACCGCAGGCATCGCAGGCTTGCTCCTTTCCGCAGCCGCATACGGCCTTGGTTACGGCATGCTGCAGCCTTCGCTGCAAGCCTGGATGGTCAAATCGGTGCGTCCGGAGATGCGCGGCGCGGCGAACGCGGCTTTTTACAACTCCATCGATCTCGGCATCGCTTTCGGTTCCCTCCTGCTCGGCAGCATCGCAGCCGGCGTCGGTTACGCAATCATGTACCGCGCTTCGGCCGTCATCATGCTCGTCTTCCTGCTCGTGTACGGACTCGCGCTGTTGGCGGAGTCCAAAGCACTTCCGAAAGCGGCGGGCTAGAACGCAGCAAGCTTTCAGGCCAAGCCCGGACATGTTCAGACAAGCCGCTGCATACACTCAAGGTACAAACCTTGAGATGCAGGTGATTCCTATGACCAAATTTATTGTGCCCAGCTCCAAACAAATACGCGCGTTCAAGCTTGGAGCCGCCGCCCTGCTGCTGGGCGGAGCGGCGTATTTGTTCTTGCAGCGTGACGATCTGCGCGAGGCGATGGCTCCGGCCTCCACCTCCGCCGTACGGACCGTTCAGCTCGTTACCGGAGAGTTCAAGTCAATCGGCCCGAACGGCAGGACGATCGAAGCTTACCGCTGGGATCCCGGAACGATTTATGTCAAAAAAGGCGACAACGTCCGGCTCAGCATCTTCGGCGTCAACGGCGCCAGCCATCCGTTCGTGATCGAGGGGCTGAACGTTAAAGGGGAGGTCAAGAAAGGCGAGGAGACCGTCGTCAGCTTCCGCGCCGACGAGGCCGGCATTTACCGCATTGTCTGTTTGACGCATCCGGATATCGCGCACAACGGCCCGATGATCGGCTATTTGGTCGTGGATAAGTAGCAAGCTCAGCAGGCCGCAGCGGTAAGCCGCTCCGGCTCCGTTTACCCGGCGGTACGCCCGCCCGCCCTTCCGCATACGATGTAAGCAGGAAGGAGAGTGACAGGGGCCTATGCAGCCGGGGAATAAAATGAAGCATCAGCAGCCGCTGCCTTCGGTTCGGCAAATTCGCCGCACTTGCAGCCGGGAGCTGTATCGCGCGCGCAAAAAAGTCGGCCGTCACATCACAGCGGAGCAAATCGACCGAGCCGACGACGTCTATTTCAAGAAGGTGCTGGCAAACTTGCCCTATATCGCCGAGAACGGTAGCAATCGGAAGCTGCTTGCCGATTGGTTCAACGAACACGTATGCGGCGAGGTGGCTGAAATCTACGGCGTGGAGCGGGAAGTGCTGGCTCGCGCGTTTCGGGATTCGTTCGGAGGTTGAGGCTGATTCAAAAAAGACCTGGCGCGCCAGGTCTTTTTTTCGGCTGCCGCCGGGGTATAACGGAAGATGATGCGCTATGTCCCGGCAGCCAGCGCCGCGATCTCGTTCGACTCGTAGATGCGGACGCCGGGCGTTCCCCGCTGCGCAGCGCGGACCATGGCCAAGGCCACCGTCCGCACTTCGATCGCGCGATACTTGGCCAACCGGCCGATCAGCAGCTTGCCGAGCGGCTTAACCAGCACCCCGGCCAACCGCTCCGCGGGCCGGGCTTCCTTGCGTTCGCCCAGCAGCTGCGAAGGGCGGAAAATCGCAAGCTCCGGCAGCTTCAGCTCCGCTAAAGCCTGCTCGATATCCCCTTTAACCCGCAGGTAGAAGAAGCTCGACTCCCGGTTCGCACCGATGGAGGACACCATCAGAAACCGGGCGGCCCCGTCCCGCAATGCCGCTCTTCCCAGCGCCAAGGGGTACTCGTAATCGACTTGGCGGAAAGCCGCCTCGCTCCCCGCCTTCCTGATCGTCGTCCCCAATGCGCAGAACACGTCCGCGCCCTGCAGCAGCTGGTCCGTCCCCTCCTCCAGCCGATCGAACAAAACGGTTCGTTCCGTCAGCCTAGGGTGCTGCAGTCCCGTCTGCCGCCGCCCGAGCGTCACTACATGATCGTACCCCGCATGCTCCAGCAGCAAGCGGACAAGCTCACCCCCGACCAGTCCTGTAGCGCCGGCCACAACCGCAATTTTCGACATCCCGCTTCTCCCCCTTTGCCGTTTCATCGTTTAGTTATCCGTATTATTTCATGCCGGGCCGGTA
Source organism: Paenibacillus sp. EPM92 (assembly GCF_016586185.1). Lineage (NCBI taxonomy): Bacteria > Bacillati > Bacillota > Bacilli > Caryophanales > Paenibacillaceae > Paenibacillus > Paenibacillus sp. EPM92. Next base: position 41,294 of record NZ_BCPS01000044.1, on the reverse strand, counting down.
AACACAACAAACTCCGTCAACAACCAAACCGGCCCCCGCAACGTCTGCCATGAAGCCGTCTGCCATGAAGCCGTCTGCCATGAAGCCGGAGCGTGTCCCTCGGTTAGCCGGCCATCCGGCCGCTCCTTCGTCCGGTCGCCCGGTTCTCCCGCTCACTCACCTGTTCGCCTATTCCCTGGCTTATTCAACCGCTCGATTCCTTCCGCTGTGGACCGCGACTTTCTCCATGGGCACACGCCTACTCGTGTGCAGCCCTCCACGCCACGCGGTTCCGGCCGCTTCGTTTGGCGTCGTACAGCGCTTGATCGCCAACCCGGATCAGTTTCCAGAGGATCTCGGTGCCGTCTCCGTCCTCGACCGCTTCGCGCTTCGTCACCCCGCCTATGCTTAGGGTCAATGGAATGCGCAGTCCCTGCTCCTCGAACGGAATGGAAGCGACAGATGTACGCAGCTTCTCCGCCAACGTGCGGCCGTGTTCCTCGTCCGACTGCAGGGAGAGGATCATAAACTCTTCCCCGCCGTATCGCACCGCAATATCGCCGCTCCCGCAAGCTTCGCGTATGCGGGTCGCGATATACCGAAGCACAAGGTCGCCCATCAGATGGCCGTACGTGTCGTTCACCTGCTTGAAGTAATCGATATCCACCATCAGTACGGTACAGGTTTTCCCCGAAGCCAGCGCGCCAAGCAGCAGCTGCCCGCCAGTTTGCATCATGTAGCGGCGGTTGTGCAATCCGGTCAGCGGATCCAGCAGCGCGTATTCCTCCTGAAGCCTCACATTCGACTCCAGCTTACCGGACATCAGGTTGAACGTATCGCACAGCTCGCGCAGCTCGACGGGCGCTTGACGGAACGACGACGCCTCGATGCGGTAATCGAAGCCGCCTTCCTTGAGATGTTTCGTGCCTTCCAGCAGGAGCGCAAGCGGCCGTTCGATGCGCCTTGTCAAAATTTTGATGCCGCTGTAGCTGACGATCAGGAAAATCACGATGATCGCGCTCACCACGAACATCGTGTTGTATATATTGGCGAACAAATCATGGCGGCCGATCTCGCCGATAATGATCCAGCGTCCCCCTCCCACCAAGCGATATTCGCCGTATACGCGTTCGTTCCGATAATTGAGATACGAAGCCCCGCTGCTTATTCCGCCGCGCGCGCGTTCGACGATTTCCGTATCGATCTTGACGTTCTGCTGAGGATCCAGCTGCAAGTCCTCCGGTGCCGTAATCAGCGTCCCCTGCCAGTCGAGCACATAAAACTCCGCATTATCGTTGTCGAGTGTATGTATAACATGCTGCAGCGTCGGCAGCCTTACCGAGCCGAAGATCAATCCGGACCAGCTGCCATGCTCGTCATAAGTCGGGTACGAGAAGGCCAGAATCGGTTTACCGGACAATCTGCCGATCATCACGTCAGACATATACGAATTCCCCTGCTGAGCGGCTTTAAAATATTCCCGATCCGCAACCAACGCGCCTGACGTCGATGACGTGTCTAGTTCCATTTCACCGTTCTTATTAACGAACACGAGCCTCTCAAACTCGTGCTGCTGCCGGATGAAGCTTTCGAAATTGCGGCGTATCCCGTCCTTCTGCAGCTTCTGGACAGCTTGCGTCTCTGACATTTGCCGAATATCGCTCATCCGCTCCCGCAACCAGTTCTCGATCATCATCGCCTGCAGCGTCAGCTGATTTCCCAATTCGCGGTGCGCGACCTCTCTGGCCTGCCGCTGCGTAGTGAAGAAGTAGGCCAGCACGACCGATAAGCCGAGAACGAGAATAAGGACGGCATACCACATACGCAATTTTTGTTTCAACGTTTGTTGCCGTGCAGCACGAACCATCGGTCAACTCCCTTCCTACTATCGCATGATAAGTTTTCATTGAGAAATAACGGCTGGTTGACTATACTGAATCTATTGTGTGAAAAAAAGGAGAGTCGCTAGATGGAATGGCCGGCTTTAGACATGCTCCTGTTTCTGATCGCGGCTGGATTTGTAGCTGCATTCATCGATTCGGTCGTTGGCGGCGGCGGGCTCATCTCCGTGCCTGCGCTGATGCTCACCGGATTGCCGCCCGGTCTCGTGCTCGGCACCAACAAGCTCGGCGGGACGCTGTCGTCGCTGACGAGCACCGTCTCTTTTTTTCGTTCAGGGAAAATACATAAAAAGATTTCGCTGCTTCTGTTTCCGCTATCGTTCGTCGGCGCGGCGCTTGGCACCTACACGGTGCATCTGCTGCCTTCCGACTTTCTCCGGCCGCTTGTCGTGGGCTTGCTAATCGTCATATTAATCTATACGTTAGTCAAGAAGAACTGGAACGGCTCGGGCAGCTTGAAGCCGATGACGCCGCTCCGCCGCACAGGACTTGCCGCCTGCGCGTTCGCGCTCGGGTTTTACGACGGCTTCTTCGGACCCGGAACCGGCTCGTTTCTGCTGTTCCTGTTTCTCATGATCGGTTACGATTTTGTCGGCGCATCGGCGAACGCCAAAGTATTGAACTTTGCAAGCAACATCGCAAGCCTCGCCTCCTTCTTTCTGTTAAAGTCGGTGCATATCGGCTACGGACTGCCTATGGGCTTGTCTATGATCGTCGGGGCTTACGTCGGTTCGCAGCTTGCTATCCGCAAAGGCTCGGCTTATGTAAAGCCCCTCTTTATCGGGGTCACGTCGTTGTTGATCGGCAAGCAGCTATGGGATCTGCTCTTATAAAACAAATGGAGAGGTGTGCGGTCCGATTAATTCGGCGCTCAACCTCTCCTTATTTTTTCGACACGTATTGTCGAAACCCTTTTTTTACGCAGGGTATCACGTCGTGTTAACGATACAGGTGGCCAAATGGTCGGCAGGCCAAATGTGCTTGATTTGATTGCTGCGCCATTCAGCTGCAGGGTCTTGGGCCGTGTGCGGATCGCTTACCGGGCGTAAATCCTCCCAGACGCACTCGACGCCCAACCCGCCCGCTTCGCCGGCAAACATACTGCAGCCCCCGCAAAAATCATGCCGCTGCTTCTCGTCGAACTTCACCACTTTATTTCGCAAGCAGCAGTAAATGCGCCCGCTTTCGTCCTTAAGGTTGATATGATGAATTTGACGCATACGCATCGCTCCTTTACCAGGCGATCGGATGATGACACCAAGAAGGTAATATCCATTATATATGCGGACGAACCTCGTTATGTGAAAAGAATGGGACGGCTTGTATCCCTTTACTTTAGAGTGGAAACCTTGTATAATCGGCATTGCCTAATTATCGTTAGTTAGGAAGGAGGGGGCAGGATGACTGCCGGTAAAATAAGAGAGGCCGCGCTGCAGCTATTTGCGCGAAGCGGGTACGACGGTGTTCCGCTGTCAGAAATCGCAGCCGCCGTCGGTATCAGAACGCCTTCCATCTACGCTCACTATAAAAGCAAAGACGACTTGTTCATAGCCGTCTTCGAAGACTGTCTTCAGGAGCATACGCGCCGGATGAAGCAGTTGATCGGGGATTTGCAAGACCGGGGCGTAGAGGAGAAGCTGCGTACGCTGTTTCAGGATGCAAGCCGCAGCTATTTGCTTGGTCAGGAGCAAGTGACCTTCTTGAAGGTGGCTCTGCTGTTCCCGCCCGCGCCGCTGCAGGACAAGCTGCGCGAGCAATTCGCCTTATCGGAACGGCTGCTGGACGAAGCGCTGGGCAATATTTTCGAGGAAGGCATGCGTTCCGGCCTGCTTCGCCGGGAGCCTGTCGACGATCTGATCGCTTCGTTCTACTGCCTGCTGGACGGCATGTTCTTGCAGCAATATTATTACCGGCGCGATGACTGGCAACAGCGGATCGATGCCGTGTGGTCCATATTTTGGAAAGGCATTATGCAAGCGAACATCATCTAGAGGGGAGATAAGCACCATGGCTTGGGTTTATTTGGTGATTGCCGGATTGATGGAGGTTTTTTGGGCCATCGGGTTAAAATATACGAACGGGTGGACGCGGCTGACGCCAAGCATCCTGACGGCAGCCGGCATGATCGTCAGCTTCTATTTCCTGTCGCTCGCGATCAAAACGCTGCCGATGGGCACCGCTTACGCCGTCTGGACCGGTATCGGCGCCGTCGGTACGGTTGTGATCGGCATGCTGTTTCTCGGGGAACCGCGCGATTTGCTGCGGATCGGTTTTTTGATCGCCATTCTGGTCGGCCTTATCGGCCTGAAAATGACGGCATAACGAAAAGCGGAACTGTGATCCTGCATCCGGTTCCGCTTTTCGTTATGTGTTCGTTCCGCGGTGCCATGCCGCAATCGGCTTCTACCGTGACTTGGCGGTAGAAGCGCGCAGCTCCGCTTCAGCATCAGCCCCGGCTTTGGCGAATTGCGTGCGGTACAGCTTCGCGTACAGCCCATCCGCCGCAAGCAGCCCGGCATGTCTTCCGGTCTCCGCGATACGCCCCGCCTCCATGACTACGATGCGGTCGGCGGTCAAAATTGTCGACAGCCGGTGTGCGATGACGAGCGTCGTCCGCCCGCGCATCAGCTCGTCAAGCGCCGCCTGCACGAATGCTTCCGAAGCCGAATCGAGATGCGAAGTCGCTTCGTCGAGGATAAGGATGCGCGGGTCCTTCAAGATCGCGCGGGCAATCGACAGCCGCTGGCGTTCGCCGCCGGAGAGCCGGTGCCCCCGCTCGCCAACCATCGTATCGTAGCCTTGCGGCAAGGCGGAGATGACCTCATGGATATAGGCCTGTCTACAGGCCTCCTCGATTTCTTCCTGCGAGGCTTCGGGCTTCGCAAAGAGCAGATTTTGACGTACCGTATCGTGAAACAGGAACGACTCTTGAGTCACGAAAGCCATTTGTTTCCGCAAGCTGTGGAGCGTGACGTCCCGGATATCGCGACCGTCGATGGTAACAGCCCCTTCGGTCGGATCGTATAACCGCGCAATCAGTCCGATCAGCGTCGACTTGCCCGCGCCGCTCGGCCCGACGATTGCCGTCACTTCGCCCGGATTCGCGCTGAAAGTCACGTCCTGCAGCGCATATTGTCCCGGCTGATAAGCATAGGAGACGCCGCAATATTCGATGCGGCCTTCCACCTCCCGAAGCGGCTCGGCGCCTTCACGATCGCTAATTTCGGGAACCACATCCTCGTACTCGAACAGCCGTTGAAACACGCCGAGCACCGTTCCCAGCTCCACCCGCAAATTGAGCAGCGTGGCGACCGGTCCGTATAGCATGCCGAGGTAAGCGGCGAAGGCGACGATGCTGCCGATCGTCATCGTTCCCTCGATCACCTTCCAGCCGCCGTACAAATAAATCAGGGCGGTTCCGAGCGGCCCCAGCACCCCGATGACCATCCCGAACCAGCGCCCGACCAAATTGAGCCGAAGCTCCAGCTGCATAACCCGTTCGTTCAGCTCGGAGAACTGCCGCTGCTGCTGCGGCTCCTGCTGAAAGATGCGGGTCAGCAGCGCGCCCGACACGCCGAAGATTTCGCCCAGACGGGCGGACATATCGCCCCGCACGCGCTGCGTCTCGATGCGGAGCCGCTTGCGGATCGCCGACACTTGCCGAACCGGCAGCAGGAACAACGGCAGGATGACCGTCGCCAAGATCGCCAGCTGCCAATCCAGCGCGAACAAAATGCCGACACTCGTCAGCACGATCGCGGATTGCGTTACCGCCGAGACAACGAGCGTGGAGACGACGTTCTGCACCGCCTGTACGTCCCCGGTCAGCCGCTGGATGATCTCGCCCGCTTTCGCGTCGGTAAAGAACCCCAGCGATTGCCGCTGCAGATTGGCGAACAGCGACTGCCGTAAATCGCGCATAACGCCTTGAGCGACCTTCGTGTTCTGATGGTTTTGCCAAACGCCGAGCAGCCCGCTCGCGAGCGGCAGCAGCACGAGCAGACCGACCATGACGAGCAGTCCCGTTTTATTGCCTTCCGGCAGCGCATGATCGATGATCTCCCGCATCACGAGCGGGGGGATGAGACCGATCACGCCGCCGACCAGCGCCAGCAGCACGATCGCTGTCAACTGCCCCCTGTACTTGCGGAACAGTCCGTATATGCGGGACAACGGCACGTCCTTGAGCTCCGCCTGGCCGCGCTCCTGCAGATCGTGTCTCGATCCGCCTGCGCCCATTCCTCTCATGAACGCTCCTCCTTATGCTTGCCTTCCGATTCTGGAGGAAGAGGAAATACGGCGCGAATCGCCGCCGTCACTTCTCGGGCCATATTCATCACCCGGTTCAGGGACGTGCTCTGCAAGATGGCGTACTTCTGCCCGGCATCCATGTTCACGATCCCGGCTATCGAATACGTGCCCAGCAGGGGCAGCTGCTTGCCGACAGATTTGCCCGGTGCGATCGGTCGGTTCGATACCTGGTACCATCCTAACGAGGACGCCTGCCCAAGACAGGCATCGATAGCGATCGCCACTTTGCCCGGCGGTATTTCATGGAGACGCTCGAACAGATTGCTCGCATCCAAAGGATGCGCAAGCGTTCCGATCACATGCCGGTAGCCGGACTCCTCCAGCATCGAGCCGATGAGAGGCCCGAGCGCATCCCCAGTCGAGCGATCCGTTCCAATACAAAGAAACAACAGGTCAAGCGTCGTCACCCCCTGCTGCCGGATCAACCGCAGAAACTCAGGCAGTTCGTCCGCCCTTACCTTTTTCCGAAATAACGGCTGCGCCGTATCTCCCCCCATCGCCATTCCCCCTCACCCGATTCTAGCTGCCGAATCTTCATTCTTTTATTATATGGCAGCATCAGGCGACTGGACAACGCCCCGCAGCATTTGTTGCGCCTGATCCAGGCATGCTATAATTTTCTGAAAACCGAGTACAGAATGAAGGTGAACCATGAATTTCACGGAAGGCTTGGCCTTAGCAGCGCTTGGCTACTGGCTCTTCATGCTGCTGGACGTGCTTCGTGCCCGGCGATGGATGTTCAAGCTGCCCCGTTACGCGGGTCATCCGACTATACCGGCGCAGCCTAAGCGGTCGGCGGACAAGCAGGCGCCCTCCCTTCCACCGCTCGTATCGATCATCATCGCCGCGAAGGAGGAAGAGTCAACGATTGCCGATACGGTGAAGCATCTGCTCGATCAAACCTATCCGCGAATCGAGATTATCGCCGTGAACGACCGCTCGCGCGACAGCACCGGCCGCAAGCTGGACGAGCTCAGGCGCTGGTCCGAGAACCGCGGCGATCTTCACATACCGGTACGCATCATTCATATTACATCGCTCCCGTCCGGCTGGATCGGGAAAAACCACGCGCTGTATCAAGGCTACGCCCAGGCTCGCGGCAAATACTTGCTGTTTACCGACGCCGATGTCAAGTTTGCCCCGAACACGGTTTCCGACGCGGTTCATTATTTGCAAGAGGAGCAAGCCGATCATCTGACGCTGGCTCCCCGAATGCGGATGCGGGGCTTTTGGCTGAAGGCGTTCGTGCAATATTTCTTCTTTACGCTCGGCTTGTATGTGCGTCCTTGGCGCTCTAACGACGATTTTCAGCACAAGCACGGCATGGGCATCGGGGCCTTCAACTTGATTACTCGGCACGCTTACGAGCGAATCGGCACACACAAGGCGTTGGCCATGCGGCCCGACGACGACTTGCAGCTCGGACGACTGGTGAAACGCGCCCGATTGCGGCAGCGGCTCGCCTCGGGAGCGGACCATATTGAGGTCGAATGGTATGCCACCCTGCACGACGCCGTCCGCGGGCTGGAGAAAAATTTATTTTCCGGCTTCGGCTACCGTTTGTGGAAAGCGGCGCTGGGGGTTTGCGGCCAGCTCGGCTTGTTCTTCTTCCCGTGGATCGCGTGGCTGCTGCTTCCCGGCTGGAGCGCCTGGACGTTCGCCTTGTCTGCGGCGCTGATGGTCGTCGTTTACTTGCTGTTGATTCGCGCCATGACCGGCGGAAGCGGCATCGAAACGATCGCTCTGCCTGCCGCCGTCCTGCTGTTAACCTATGTCGTCGTCCGCTCGGTCGGATTGACTTTGCGCCAAGGCGGCATTTATTGGCGGGGAACGTTCTATCCGCTGAAGGCGCTGCGGTCCATGAAGGATTCGGATTCATAATAGACTTCCCGAAAAAATCAGCCCAATTGCTAAGGCACCTGCACACCCTTCTGTGTGTTCGTCATATACTTATTACGTAATCAGCACACTCACACAGCGAGGGAGAGAATGACTTATGCCAGCAAATACGCGTTCTTCCAGCGGTTATCCGCAAATTCAAGATCAGGAGAGAAGCTGGTCCGGTTCACATTATCCGTACCATCATCCACAACCCCATTACCATCCGCACCACTACCATCCGCACCACTATCATCCGCACCACTACCATCCGTACCACTACCATCCGCACCACCACTATGGCGGACACGAACATTATTACGGACATGGCGGATACGGCGGGCATGGGCAGGAGTATGGGCAAATACATGGTCAAGGGCAAGGCGGCTGGCAAGGTCAGGGACGCGGCCGCAAGTAAATGTACTGCAAAAAAACAGCTTGGACGGTATGGCATGAAGCCAACCTCCAGCTGTTTTTTGGTTTGAACCGGTACCGCTTTTAACGGACTTGCTTCGGCTGATGTGTGTTCGAAGCGGTAACATCCAGACTTTGTATCGCTTGCGTCAATTGATCCTGCACCTGCGCAAGCTCTTGGTGATGATGGTCGTTATCTTTGGCGACCATCTGGCCCTGCGCTTTATGCAGCGCATGCTGTGCGGCTTCCATCTCGGCCAAAGCAGCCTGCACCTTGTGCGGGTTCGACTCCAATTGGGCGTGTCTGACGGCCATTTCCGCATCTTTGGCAACTTGAATGGCCTTCTCGGTGTTGTCGATGACGTGGCGCAGCGGCATTTGATGCTGGTTCACTTCGGTCATGTCGGCATCTTCCTCTCGGCTCCAATGTGTACGTTCAGCCTTTAAGATGCGCGAAAACCGACATTTTCATTCCTCCATGGGGCACCCTGCCCGCGCAACCTACGGCTTCCTTACGCGCTCGTATACGACAAAATCATAATCGTACGGATTTTTCTCATCCTTGACGCCCCGCTCGCGCGAAACTTCACGCCACTCCAGCGGCTCGAGCTCCGGGAAGAACGTATCCGCCTCAAAACGGTGCGCAATTTCCGTGATATACAGCCGATCCGCGTACGGCATCAGCAGCTGAAACACTTCGGCTCCGCCGATGACGAACAGCTCTTCTTCCTCGTTGCGGCCGCCGCGTCCGTACACTTGAGCAGCTTCCTCCACCGAGCGGATGACCGTACAGCCTTCGGCCTGAAACGATGCGTCCCGCGTCAAAATAACGTTCGTGCGCTTCGGCAGCGGTTTACCGATCGAATCATACGTTTTACGTCCCATTAAGATGGTATACCCCGTTGTCTTCTTGCGAAAATAGGCCAGGTCCGCCGGTAAATGCCAGGGCAACCGGTTGTCAACCCCAATCCCCCGGGCCTCGTCCATCGCCAAAATATAAGAAATCGTCATCCGCCAACACTCCTTCCGTCCTGCCTATATTTCCCCTAACCCATTTAATGTTTAACCACAATGATTTTGGGCATTTTAATTGTTATCCATCATATCACATTTGAAAGTGTACGGAAATCTTCGCCTTCAAGTCCTCCCGGTGCCGTGTTATACTAAAAGTAAGGGGCAAGCCCACTACCGCTCATTGTGTTGGAGGTTATATGAAAGCGCTTAACAAAAAAGATTACACGCTCCATTCCGTCAAAAATGCGATGCGCATCTTACGTTTGTTCTCCTTGGAACGTCCCGAACTGGGAGTAACCGAAATAGCCCGGCTGCTCGGATTGAATAAAAGCACCGTCTATCATCTTATGACGTTCCTTACCGCCGACGGCCTATTGGAAAAAGGCCCCAAGTCCAAGTACCGTCTTGGTCTTGCCCTGCTGCGTTACACCGGTATTATTACAACCCAGATGGAAATTCATCGAATTGCGCTTCCTGTCCTGGAGAATCTGGCGAAGCAATTGGGCGAGAGCGCCTTTATCGGCATATTGGAAGGCACCGATGTCGCCTACCTTCAGAAAGTGGAAATCAAGCATCCGGATCTCCTGCTCTCCTTGGTCGGCAACCGAAACCCCGCATCCTGCACCGGAACAGGAAAAGTTCTTCTCGCCTATCAGAAGGAGGACATGATTGCAGAAATAGCCGAACGCCTGCAGCCTTATGGCCCTAACTCCATTACCGACTCTGAACAGTTTAAACAGCATCTAGCGGAGGTTCGCAGTCGAGGGTACGCCATATGCCTGGATGAAATACACGAGGGGGTTGCAAGCATCGGGGTGCCTGTGCGGGATTACACCGGAGGAGTGATTGCCGCCCTTAGTATTGTGGGGCCGACCGAGCACATCCGGAACTTCGATATTCCGCATGCGGTTGGCATTCTCAAGAGCGCTGCGAATGAGATTTCCAGCAAATTGGGCCATTACGCTTAGACAGGCTTCAGAACGGCAGCCGCCCGCACAAACAAGGCGACCGCTTCACGTTCATGACGTGAAACGGTCGCCTTGTTTGGATTTAGAACGGATACTTGCGGTAAGTTTGTTGGACCGAGACCCATTTGGTAACGGTAAACTCCTCTACAATCCACGGATTCCCAAACCGGCCTAAACCGCTTGCTTTGTTGCCTCCGAATGGAATCGTCGGGCTGTCATTCACGGTTTGGTCGTTAACATGCGTCATCCCGCTGTCGATTTGCAGGGCCAGCTCTTCTCCCTTTGCCAAATCACTCGTAAAGATGGCCGAGCTTAAGCCGTATTCCGTATCGTTCGCCATCCGGATGGCTTCTTCGTCCGTATCGGCTCTAATCATCGTTGCGATAGGCGCGAACAGCTCGGTTTGGGCAAGTTTGCTGGAGTTGCTCACTTCCGTAAATACATAGGGCGTCAGTACGTTGCCGATACGTTCCCCTTCCAGGGCAACCTTCGCCCCTTCACGTTTGGCTTCTTCAATAACGTTGATCGCTTTTTCAAGCTGCCGCTCATTAATGAGAGGACCGATAACGGTCTTGGGATCTCTTGGGTCGCCATAAGGAATTGCCTTGGCCCGTTCGACAAACTTCTGCACAAATTCCTCATATTTATCCTTGTGGATAATAAACCGGTTAATAATCATGCAAATTTGTCCTTGATGAATGAACTTCCCGAAGACAGCCGCATCCACCGCGCGATCGACGTCGGCATCGGACAACACCACAAACGGACTGTTTCCTCCAAGCTCAAGTGCGACACGCTTTAAGTTTCTGCCGGCGATTTCACCAATGTGTCTTCCCACCGCCGTCGAGCCTGTGAAACTGATCAATTGGGCGTGCGGATTCGTTAACATGCCGTCTCCAATTTCCGTTATATCCGTTAAAATAACATTCAATACGCCTGCAGGCAGCCCGGCATGCTCGAATGCCTTGGCGATGATAGAGCCTCCGGTTAAGCCCACTTGAATATCGGGTTTGTGTACGACGCTGTTCCCCAAGGCAATAGCCGGTGCAATGGTTCTCATCGATAAGTTCAACGGGAAGTTGAAAGGTGAAATCGATGCGATAACGCCTAGAGGCAGCCGATGAATATGATTGACCTTTCCTTCGATCGCAGCAGGAACTTCTCTCACCTTATAAATTTCGTCCGCAAAATGAATGGCTTCCTCTAGCACTTCCAAAGCAAGATGGTGCTCCACGTTCGCTTTTAAGACGCTTCCTCCCGTTTCGCGAACAATGACATCCACGATCGCTTCACGGTCCGCTTTTAAATATTCGGCTGCCTTATGCAGGATCTCTTTCCTTTCATCCGCAGAAGTTTGGGCCCATTCCCTCTGCGCTTTCTTCGCCGTTTCAAACGCTTCTTGAAGCTGCGCTGCTGTCGCTAAACGAACGGAAGCAACAGTTGAACCATCGTATGGATTTAATATATCGTAAGTTCGGTCACTCCTGCCTTCTGTCCATTGGCCGTTAATAAAACTCCGGTTTAACTCTTCATAACGTGTCATTTGCGATTACTCCCCTCATCTAAGAACTTCGACTTGTTTGGAATAGGTGGTTTCCAGCATGCGGATGAGATGACTGAGCAGCGTGTTGTAGGGAACTGCAATGCCGTATTGCGCCGCTTTATCCGCAATCGCCCCGTTGAGAAAGGCGATTTCCGTTTCTCGTTTGGCCAGCACATCCTGCAGCATCGATGTAAGATGCTCGCCCGACATTTCCGGCGTAAGCACACTTTGCACCGATGTATAAATGTCCTCCCTATCGATATCGACGTTTTCCGCTTTCGCCACAGCAACGACCTCATCTATGATGCCATAGGCGAGCCGGTCAAACTTCTCATAACGGCCGATATCCAATGTCTTCAATCGGGTTAGTGCGGCAAGAGGGTTATATACTGCGTTAAAAGCGACTTTTTTCCAAATAATTTTCATAACGTCCGGTTCGATTTTTACATGCAGACCGCTCTTGTTCAGCCTATCGCAAATCAATAGAAACTCTTCGGTGATTTGTCCGTCTACGCGCATCATGCTGGTTTCCCCTGAACCAAGCGCACGAATCACTCCGGGCGCGACCAGCTCGGTACCGAAATTGGTAACGCCGGCAATCACACGTTCTCGAGGGACATGAGCGGTAATGGCTTCCACATTGCCCAACCCATTTTGCAAAGTCAGCACCTGGGTGTGCGGTCCGATGATAGGCAGCGTATTGACGATAACGGTTTTCGTATGCATCGCTTTGGTGAATATAATCACGAGATCGGCGACTCCGACTGTGGCAGGATCTGTTGTGGCCTGCAGCGGAAATGCAGACGTTCCGCCCTCATGGATCACGCGCAGGCCGTTGTTCCGGATTTCTTCCACATGCTCGCGCCAGTTGTCCACCAAGGTCACGGATTGCCCGGACTCATACAGCATCGAGCCAAAGCGGCATCCCATTGCGCCTGCGCCTGCAATTGCAATTTTCATTCCAGCACCTCTCTTGCCCCTATAACTCAATCACGTACAATTATTCACCCATGACGCTTATTTTCTCAATTTCTCCAGCTCGCTGAACAGCTCTTTCACCAGATCTTCGCCGACATCCTTCGAAAATTTATCAATGAGAGGCTTCGTCACTTCCTGCATTTTGGCTACTTCTTCAGCCGGCATTTCATTGACCTGCATGCCTTTGCTCTTTAAATTTTCCAACGTTTTCTTAGCCATGGACCGATTGGTTTCCCGCTGGAATTTCGTCGATTCGGCAACGGCATCCTGTATAATCTTCTTCTCCTCATCCGATAATTGATCCCAGTACTTCTTGCTGACAAGAAATACGAACGGAGCATACAGATGATTCGTGATGCTTAAATACTTTTGCACTTCATACAGCTTGTGCGATTCAATAACGGCTAATGAATTTTCCTGTCCGTCAATCGCTTTGCTCTCCAAGGCTGCGAATACTTCAGCGAATACCATAGGCGTCGGATTGGAGCCCCAGGTTTTAAAGGCTTCCAAATGAATTTGGTTCGGCAATGTGCGAATCTTTAAGCCCTTTAAATCGTCGGCCTTTTGAATCGGATGCTTGCTGTTGGTGATGCTGCGGAACCCGTTTTCCCAGTACGCAAGCCCGACCAGATTATGCGCCGGTAATTTATCGAGCAATTTTTTGCCGATAGGCCCGTCCATGATGGCATCGGCTTCTTTCTCATTCTTGAAAACTAACGGGAAATCGAATATGCCAAATTCTTTGATCGTTCCGAATACCGGCGGCGTGGTGATTACGGCTATTTCTTGCAGACCGCCCTGCAACGCCTCCATCATTTTCTTATCGTCGCCAAGCGTTCCGTCATTGAATTTCTGAATTTTCATTTTTCCGCCGCTGTTTTTTTCGACGATTTCGGCGAATTTATCCAGCCCCATCGCTTGCGGATGGCCTTTAGGGCTAACAATCCCGGCCTTCATGACACGCGATTGGATGTTCTTGGTTCCGGCGGTTTGGCTTGAAGCGGGCGTTGATGACCCGTTCGCCCCGCTATTTCCACTGCTGCCGCAAGCTGTAAGAACAAACAAGCAGGACACAATCGAACCGACAACTACATTTCTCCCCCACTTTTTCACAGCAACCCCTCATTTCATCAGTTTTTTTAGGAAGTCATCCATTGCAGCGGAACGGTAACCAAAGACGGGAACAGGATCAATAAAAGCAGAATCAGCACTTCAACGAGCAAGAAAGGCCAAATCCCCTTCATGATATCTTCCATTTCGATTTTCCCTACACCGCATGCAACGTTTAATACGGCCCCTACCGGCGGAGTCAGCAAACCAATGCAATTGTTGAGCACGAAGAGAATCCCGAAATAAACCGGGTCAATTCCGGCCATTTCAATAATCGGCATCAGAACCGGCGTCAAAATGAGAATGGTAGGCGTTAAATCCATAGCTGTTCCAACCAGTAAAACCAATAAGTTAATCAACAGGAGCAGCACCAGCTTGTTTTCAACAAACGGACCCAGTAAATCCGTGATAAGAGCCGGGATATCGGCTACCGTAATCAGCCATGCCGACACCATGGATGCGGCAACCAGGAACATGACCACACTCGTCGTTTTGGCGGAAGTCACGAGGATATGGTACAAATTTTCGATTTTCAATTCACGGTAGATGACCAGGCCGACAAATAAGGCGTAAAATGCGGCGACGACCGCTGCCTCGGTTGGGGTGAACACTCCGCCGCGCAGCCCTCCGATAATGATAAGCGGCAGCAGGAGCGCCCAAAAGGCTTGTTTCGTCGCCTGCCATTTTTCCTTGAAGGAGCTGCGGGGCAGCACGTCGACCTTATCTTTGCGAACGATAATGGTCCAGGTAATGACCAGCCCTACGGCAATCAGAATCCCCGGGACTATGCCTGCCAGAAAGAGCTTGGTAATCGATACGCCGCTCGTAACCCCGAAGATGATCAGCGGAATGCTCGGCGGGATAATCGGCGCGATAATCCCGCCCGCTGCAATCAAACCGGTCGAACGGTTTCTGTCGTAACCGGCCTTTACCATCATCGGGATCAATATCGCGCCAAGCGCGGCTGTATCCGCCAAAGCCGATCCGGATAAACCGGCAAATATGACACTGCCGATGATGGCTACATAGCCTAACCCCCCTCGAATATGTCCGACAAAAGACAAGGCGGAATTGATAATACGATTCGAAATTCCCCCCGCATTCATCAATTCACCCGCGAGGATAAAGAAGGGGACGGCCATGAGCGGGAAGCTGTTCGCCCCGTCAAACAAATTCTGGGCAATGATTTGGCTGTCAAACATGCCCAGAAGGAGCATTAAAGCGACACCGCTGATCAATAAGGCAAACGCGATGGGCATGCCTAAAGCCATAGCCCCCAGCAGCGAACCAAGGAAGATGGTAATGGTCATGATCGGTTTCCTCCCGGTAGACTCTGTCCCTGATCATAAATTCCCCCGAGCATTTCTTCTTCCGATTCCTTCAGGCGAGTAAGCTCATGAATCGCATCTTTTTGAAAAAACGCCTGGTACAAATGAACAAGAACAACAATGGCCATCGCCACGCTCATGATCATACCGACACCGTATAAATAGATCATAGGCAATCCGGTAGCAGGAGCTTTACTGTCCTGGTTGAGCAGGGCCATTTTCCAGCTGCCTTCAAAAATCAGCCACAATGCAAAGAGAATCAACACATTGCTTATGGTGTACACGATCTTCTTTCCCGTGGGCGGCAGCTTCTTGACCAGCATCTCTACCCCGAGGTGCTGCTTATCCTTCAGCGCCCCGATTGAACCCAGAAATATCATCCACACAAACAAGAAGCGCGACATTTCCTCAGACCATGTAATTCCTGAATTAAACGCATAGCGCAATACCACATTGCCAAAAACCAGGAAGCACATGAACGCCAGCGAAAGCGCAATCATAATATTCAAGGAGTTATTTAACAACTTGGATATATTTTTCATCGAGTTCCCTCCATAGGGTCGTTACACAAGTGCCATGGATCCTAATTCGTGCTCTGCTTGGAAACCTGAGGCAAACGTACATCAAGTACAGCGGATCGACCTTCTCTTACGATTTGCAAAGCGCTCACGATCGCTTCCATCAATTCGCCAGGTTTTTCAACGACTCTCGCATAAGCCCCGCCTGCCGCTTCAGCTACTTTAGCCAATTCGGCCGTTGGATCGAAATTGACCCAAAATTGATCCGTCTGACTGGCAATTCCTTGTGGATGGACGCCGAGCGTAGACATTCGGGGCGCTCCCCATCCATGATTGTTATAAATGACGGTCAGAAACGGCGTATTGTATTTCTTGGAAACCCAGTGAACGGGTGTCGGATTGCTGAAAATATAAGAGCCGTCTCCCGTAAGACTGACGATAGTTTGATCAGGAGCCGCCAGCTTGGCGCCGATCGCTCCTCCGCCATGCCATCCTAAAGAGCTTGCGCCGCTTCCAAAAATCGTACCGGGTTTCGTGCGGGGCAAATGCTTGCTGACGGTCTCATAATTCGTAATGGTTTCAAACAGTACAATCGTATCCTCGTCAATGGCTTCCCGAATGCACGCTGTCAAATACTCCGGAGTAATGACGGAGCTGTCGCTCAGCTGCTCCAGACGGTTCCATTCTTCCCGCTGCCGGTTATGAATCTCCGTAAATTGTTGATAACGCTCCTGTACGGCTTTGTCATCGATCTGGTCGCGTACCGTATCCAAATAGGCGTTCAATTGCTGCAGGGCCACAAAAGAATCGGCTTTATAAGATCTTTTGGACGGGATATACCACAAAGGCGTTTTCTCTTTCAACGGATCGATATCGATGTAGTAAATTGTGCAATCCTTGGACGGTTTATTATGAAGCGGCATCCAAGGCACATCACTGTCCAGAACAAGGATCAGATCAGCCTCGGCAAGAATCGGGTTTTGGCCCGGCTTATTCCATTGATAGCCGACCTGCAACGGATGATCTCCAGGAAAGTTCAAATAATAGGGCGCCGACTCCAGTACCGGGATGGCCAATCGCTCGCTAAATTTCACAAGTTCATCAACCGCTTCCGGATTTCTTCCTAAATAGGTAGTTATGATAAGCGGTTTTTTCGCTTTCAGCAGATCGTTCGCGATTTCGGAAACCATAGCGGGGTGAATCGCGCTCGGGGACAACGGTTCCCATTCACTTCGACGGCTGGAAATCGGTTGGGTCTCTTCCTCCAGCACTTCACGCGGGGCCACTAAATAAACCGGTCCTTTCGGATCGCTTTCCGCTATTTGTATCGCCCTGTGGACAAGCTGCTTCACATTTTTCCCCGTGCGAATTTCATTATCGTATTTCATGTACTGCCTTACAATGCCGCGTTGATCAAACACGTCTTGAATCCAATGAATATGTTCATTCCGGCTTCCGACAAGCTCGCCTTCCTGGGTATAGGGGGATGCCCCGGCAAAAATAAGGACGGGTACTCTTCCTTTCGCCGCATTATGCACGGCTCCGCCAAGATTTTGTGTACCGCATTCCACGTGGACAAACACCGCCTGCGGTTTTCCGCTAATTTGCGCATAAGTATGTGCAGCACTCAATGCGACGAACTCGTGCGGGCAGATAATGATGCGGGGATAGTCCTTGTTTTGCAATTGAGCCTGCGCCCATTCTTCGATAATTGCAGGGTGATCGCTCCCTAAATTCGCAAAAATGCAAGATACGCCGGCCTCGTGAAGCGCTTCCATAAATGCGGTAGCCGTGGTATATTTTTTATTTAAGCCGGTTTCTACACGATCCGCCAGTACATTCGCTGCCGGAGATGGGTTGCCTGTAATCGATTGTGACATGTTGAAGCTCCTCTCAATTGGCTTATTCTTTCATTAATAAAGCGGTTACAAAAAGCCATTTCCTTTGTTGCCCCTGACATGTATGATAGCATTTGACTCCTTGTTTTAAAACAATAGTTTTCTTCTATATTAAACAAATGCGAAATAATTCAGCTTCGACTTTACCAGATGTGCATGATGAAGGAGGAAATGACGATGAAGTCTCCAGAAGACGAACGGCTCAGCTCTGTGCAAAACGCAATACGGCTGCTGAATGTATTTTCGGTGGAGGAAGCGGAGCTCGGGATTAGCGAGCTATCGGACAAACTCGGAATCGCCAAGAGCACCGTTCACCGTTTGGTCACGACATTGGCAAGCGAAGGCTTTATCGCCAAGGACAAGAATACGAATCAGTATCGTCTCGGCATCTCGATTCTGGCATTAAGCAATGTCCTCACATCGACGATGCCCGTCCATCAAGCGGCCTTACCTGTCTTGCACGAATTGGGAAAGAAGACGAAGGAGTCTTTCCTTTTCGGTATTTTTCGGGGGGATGAAGTGATCTTTCTCAATCGTATCGTGGGCGGCCTGGACTTCATTCCCGCGCTTTCCGAGATCGGCAGCAGGGTCCCCGCCCACTGCACCAGCTCGGGCCAAGTTTTTCTGGCCTATCAGCCGAAAGAAGTCGTAGACCGTATTATAAACAAGGGATTAAAGCGCTACACAAAAACAACCATAACGGAGGCCCATCTGATGCATGCGTTACTGCGCAAGGTCAGGGAACAAGGATATGCCGTAAGCATAGGGGAGCTGCACGAGGGAATAACCTCGATTGCCGCTCCGATCCGGAATGCCAAGGGGCAAGTCGTCGCAACCGTGAGCATGCCCGGACCAGCCCAGCGCATCACCCCGGACAACATACCGTTACTGACCAAACACGTGCTGCAGGCAGCCAAAGAAATATCCCTGCGCTACCAGCAGCTTAAATAAACGCCGGCGACTTCGTGTAACTCGTTGAATGATGATTCGATTCCTTACATCAACTACATGCATATAGGAGTCCTGTTTGTTCATGTATTATTTCTAAACAAAAAAGAAGCGCAGCCATACGCCTCTTTGAACTGGTAAAGTCTAATGGAAAAACTTTTTTGACGATTCATAAAGTTCCATTTCTGTTGCACTATTCATATTGCGATTGGTGCCTTAATACTTGGTAAAGGATCATAGCCAATGAATTCAAAATCTTCGAATTGGTAATCCAGAATGGAATCAGGCTTCCTTTTGATGTGCAGCGTGGGCAGTGGTCTGGGTTCCCTTGTTAGTTGAAGCTTGACTTGTTCAATATGATTTAGGTAGATGTGTACGTCGCCACCCGTCCAGATCAAATCTCCGACTTCCAAATCACACTGCTGTGCAACCATATGCGTTAATAAGGCATATGACGCCAAATTAAAGGGAAGCCCCAAAAAAGTATCAACCGATCTCATTTGGAACATGCAGGATAGTCGGCCATTTGCAACATAGAATTGAAACGCATAGTGACAAGGCGGTAATGCCATGTTCTCCACTTCTGCAACGTTCCATGCACTAACCAAGTGTCTGCGAGAATCGGGATTAGTCTTTATTTGATGAATCAACTTTGAGATCTGATCCATAACTTGACCGTTTGGCGCTTGCCACGTTCTCCACTGAGCGCCATAGACTCGACCAAGATTTCCTTCTTCGTCAGCCCATTCGTCCCATATCGTCACACCATGGTCACGTAAATACTTTACATTCGTACTTCCGCTTAAAAACCACAACAGTTCATGAACGATGGATTTGATATGAAGCTTCTTTGTAGTCAGGATCGGGAAGCCTTCTTTAAGATTCATTCGCATCTGTCTACCAAAAACGGAAATCGTCCCTGTACCCGTGCGATCATCCTTCTTTATTCCATGATCTAAAACATCCCTAAGAAGATCTAAATAAGCTTTCATTATTCACCTCATAAGATAGAACTTTGCGCCGTGACGAAGGCATTTAATTTTCCCTTGATCAAGTCCCTCTATTTTTTCAAAAGTCGTTCTGTCCACCTCACTACCATCTCTTATTATATTCATAATCTCTGAAACTTGAAAGCCAACTCCGATTAATTCTGCTCGGAATGTTCGAATCAATTGTGAAGAGCTGACATCCTATTGTAAGCTTCGACTTCTGTTACGGAATCGATCATGATACCTATGCGTTCTTTTTGATATTCAACAACCAGAAGCTTGGAGAAGGAACTCTTTTGGGTAACAGATATCCCAAAAAATGTTCCCAAATTTAATACAGGTATGATATCCCCTCTTAGGTTTACCATTCCGTCAATGAAGTCGGGAGCGCCGGGGAAGCTGTAAATTTCATCAATATTGTTCACTTCACAAACAAAATCGATTTTTATGCCATATTCTTCGTTATCTATTTTAAAAGCTACAATTTGCTCCTGATCCAGATGTAGATTCCGCGACATCTCTTTGTTCAAAACGTTCCCGCTTTCACCGTCTGCCAGACTCTCAAAGCGAATTGCGTTCAAATCGTTACAGGGTATTAATTGATATGGGTCAAGAGCCATAACAACCTGTTTCCCATCATTGACATGGATAAATTCACGTATAAACTGCATACCGGCATTTAGGAGCCTATGATTAGGTTGGTAAACAAGATTCCTTGGAACCCGCGCTACTTCCGACACTTGATCGACAATCATCCCATAAGAAATATCGCCGGCATCAACAACAATAATTCGGGTCGATTCATCAACCCCGCAATGCCCGGTCCCAAAGAGCTTGGCGAGATTTATTACCGCAAGAAGATGGTTCCTTACAGAAATAACGCCTTCCACATAGTACGGAGAATGGGGAACTTTTAAAAGCTCAGCACATCGCAGAATTTCTTTTACGTTTCTGACGTCGAGGGCATATTGCTCTCCGCTGATAAGGAAAATGACCCACTCTATTTCGTCAACATGATGGGTACTCGGAGAAAAAGACTTAGCACGTTCCAATGCCTTGCCGCCGCTCATAAAATCGTTATTCAACTGTTCAAATTTCACAA
The DNA here is from genome assembly GCF_016586185.1 of Paenibacillus sp. EPM92. Taxonomy (NCBI): domain Bacteria; kingdom Bacillati; phylum Bacillota; class Bacilli; order Caryophanales; family Paenibacillaceae; genus Paenibacillus; species Paenibacillus sp. EPM92. The sequence goes on along the minus strand of NZ_BCPS01000044.1, from coordinate 20,415 downwards.
CGTTCTCCACATCTACAACCATAATGATGCTTTTTCCGTTATCTCCCCATACAATGCCGCTGATTTCCCCGCTTTGATTATTTTGTATGTTGGCCGGCGGCTGCAAAATAACAAGCTTAACATCGTCAACCTCAACATGATGTAAGACTTGGCCCATTTCCCGATTATGGGACTCACCTTCAGCAAACGCCAAAAAAGCTTCTTCCGAACCGGATGACGCCGTCTCCCCTTTATCTTGTTTTTGCGGCATATCCGTCGACTCGTCAATCAGAGCGGCGACTGGACCTTTTTCCGCTTTTTCCTTTTTTCTTCTCATTTCGTTTTTCATCTTTTCCAAATTCGATTGGTCCTTTTTACTATTGCTCTTCCTGGGCATTTTTGCTTATCACCTTTTTAACGATGCTTAGAAACTGCTGTGCAGATTCATCGTCATACTCAAAAACAGTTTTCCCCAGTTTCCCGGCCTCTGCGATCTTTACCCTGCGATGGATGGGTTCGGTCAGCAGATGATCGTCCGCAATAAATTCCTTCAATAACGCTAAGTTTTCTTTCGAATCATTGGTTCGCTGATCAAACATATTGGGCACAATAAGCTTTATCCTATCGGTGCTCAGCCTCATATCCGACTTCATAATCTCACTGGATGTTGAATTCGCCTCCTCCACGTTGGCGGCTAATTCCTGTGCCGCGGCAGCAAGAGCCTCGGATGATTTTTGCGCGTCTGTAGATAGCTTCAGATCTTCAGCTATCTGGGCTAATTCGGAAGCAGCCGAATTCAACTCATCGAAAGCTTTATTTTGCAATTGCAAGGATTTTTCTACTTCCTCGGAAGCGCTGCTTTGCTGTTCAGCCGCCGCGGCAATTTGTTCGACAATGTTAAGAAATTCAGAGGCACCCTTGTTGGCATCGACAGCATTTTGTGATATTTCAGCAACGGCTTTCTGTACAACCACGATTTCCTCGTTGATTTTCACAAGATCTGCAGTCGTTTTCTTTGCCTTTTCCACCTCTGCATTAGCGGCTTTCCCTGCATTTTCAATATCACTAACGACAATTTTCACATTGCTTTGAATTTCGGTAACCAATTCTCTGATGTTTCTTGCCGACTTCTCAGATATTTCAGCAAGATTTCAGCCTCAATCGCGGCATTTAAGGCCAACAGATTGGTCTGATCTGCGATTCTCACTACAGCTTGCACGATATTCCCGATTTCATCCGACTGCTTTTCCAAATCTGAGTTCTTTCGCAGCGTCCACGCGATGGGAGCGATTCCTTGGCGTTTGTGTCCGCAATAACGGACGACTTTTCGATGGTTCAACTCTTAAGCAGGCTCCACCCTGGACAACGCCATACAACCGGCCACAATCAGGACGCCTCCTGCTATTGTGACAATGCCCGGAACTTCGCCCCAAAACAGAAAGCCCCGCATCGCATTATAGACAATCCCGATATAGCGGGTGACCTCCACGACAACGGCTTTCTCATGGGTGAACGCTTTGGTTAAATACAGCTGCCCCAGCATCGCGCTCAAAACACCGACAAAAGCGTAAACCGAGTAGCTGGAGTAGTCGAACGGCTTGACCAACAACAGCGCGCCGATGAATATGATCGGTAACATCAGCGCGATCTTCCCGGATATGTTCTCCTTCAGGAAAATGGCCGACATGATGATGACAAAGATCGGCGACAAATGCGCCAATATGCTGGCGTCCGTAAGCGGGATTTTGGAAATGGTATAAAAATAGGCAATTAAATAAAGCGCGCCAAGCACGCCCCGCAAGACGAGCATAGAAATCCCGCGCCTTGAGAAAGCAACCTCGCTATGGCGCATCATGAACCAGATTATGACCGTGCCGATCAACCCTCGGAAGAAGGCAACCTCCGATGAAGGAATCGTAGAACTGACTTCTTTAACCAGTGCATTCATCACGCTAAAAATAAGGGAAGATAGCAAGATTTTATTTTACCGGTTAACCGGCAGCGGAAATCAACAAACGCGTGTAGGCGTGCCGTTCTTCGCTAGTGATCTGATCGCTTTGGAACCGGTCCACAATTTGTCCCTCTTTCATCACGATGATCCGGTTGCTGATCATTCGAACAGCCGTTATATCGTGAGAAATGAACAAATAGGACATCCCGAGCTTAACCTGCAGGCTTTTCAGCAGCTTCAGGATTTGGGCTTGCACCGATACGTCCAGACTGGAGGTCGGTTCATCGCAAATGAGCAGCTTCGGGTTCAAACTGATTCCGCGTGCGATCGCGACGCGCTGTCTCTGCCCGCCGCTCAGCTCATGCGGATATCGCTCCACATAATCCCGATGCAGACCGACCATCTCCAGCAGCTTGGCGGCTGTCTCTCTTCGGGATTTCCTCGTATCGGCGAGGAACGGAGGAATCACGCTGGGGAAATTATCGAGCGGCTCCATGACGGAACGCCAGATGGGAAGCCGCCCGTTCAGCGATGCGGTGGGATCCTGGAAGACAACCTGAATATGCTGTCTCATTGTGCGTAACGCTTTGCCTTTCAATCCTGTGAGGGACACACCCTGAAACCTGATATCCCCCTCGTCCGGCCGTTCCAGAGCAAGCAAAAGCCGCCCTAGCGTGCTCTTCCCGCTGCCGCTTTCGCCAACGACGCCAAGACATTCTCCTTCTCCGATATGCAGCGAAACGCCTTGCAAAGCGGCAATCTTACGGCCGTTATCCGTGTATGTTTTGCTGATCCCCTCGACGCTCATCAGTTCATTCATACCGGTCCCCCTCCTGCCCGGTGCATGGACTCAAATAGGTGTTCATCGTCTTCCAGGTCGAAGTCCGGATGGATTTCCGAAAGAAGCGGCTTCGCATTCAATAACATTCGCGTGTACGGATGCTTGGCGCGTCCATGAATCGCCGACGACGCCCCCCTTTCGACGATCATGCCGCTGCGCATGACCGCAACGTTATCCGCCCGCTTCATGACGTGATGCAAATCGTGCGAGATGAACAGAACGGCGCAGCCGATCTGACGCTGCATCCGGTCAAGCAGATCGAGAACTCGTTCACCCGTCAGCACATCAAGCGCAGTAGTCGGTTCATCCGCGATCAGAAGCGCAGGCTGAAGCATCATGCCCGCTGCCAATGCGGCCCGCTGAAGCTGCCCGCCGCTCAATTGGAACGGATAGCTGTCAAACGCGCGTTCCGCCGGCAGGCCAACCTGCTCGAGACATGCCAGGGCCGCCACTTTCGCCTGCTTATACGATTGTTTGCGATGCGTGCGAAGCGTCTCCACCAACTGGCTCCCCATTTTCATAAAGGGCGTGAAGCTTCCCTGATAGTCTTGAAATACGTACCCGATATGACTACCGCACAGTTTTCTCCGCTTTGGGGTCGGCCACTGCACAATGTCTTCGCCCTGAAACAAAATCTGTCCGGCCGCCACATGCATGGATTTCGGCAGTAACCCCAGGATGGCTCCGGCCGTCACACTTTTCCCGCTGCCGCTTTCCCCAACCAGAGCGACCGTTTCCCCCGGATGGATATCAAACGATATATCCTGAATGATGGAATCGACACCGGTTTTATGTCTAATCTGGACGGTCAACCCGTTCAATTGCAGGACGGGATTTGTCGGGGAAACCGGCGCTTCGAAAGATTGCAAGCTTCTGTCCTCTTCCCTGACGCCGCTTGCTTGGCGTTCAAGCAGCTGCATATGCCGCCTCCTTCCCGTTTGTTAAGCCAAAAACTATTGGCCGCGAACATCAAGGATGTCCCTCAGCCCTTCTCCGATCAAATTCAGGGAAATGACGACCAGCATAATCGCGACGCCCGGATAGATCATCAGTTGAGGGGCCGTCTGAAAATATGTGCGTCCATCGTTCAACATAGCCCCCCATTCCGGTGACGGAGGCTGGGCGCCCAGGCCCAGGTAGGACAACCCGGAAATGACCAAAATGGTTTTGCCGATATCCAATGCCGCAAAAACCAGAACCGGCGGAATGATTTGCGGCAGCAAATGCCGTCTCAGGATCGTCCACATGCTGCAACCGGCGACGCGAGCCGCCCATACATATTCCTTCTCCCGCTCGGATAGTACGATACTTCTAACCACTCTTGCATACCCGATCCAGTTGATCAGCACGATGGCTATAATCATGTTTTGGAGATTGGGGCCCAGAAACCCGGATATGGCGATGACCAGCATAAAGTCTGGCAGAACGCTCATCCCGTCGACGATCCGCATCAGGAGGGCATCGACGCGGCCGCCGATATAACCGGATAATAATCCTGACGGAATGCCGATCAGCATCACCATCACGATGATAAGCGCCGAGATGCCAAGCGTCGTTTCCGCTCCCGTCACGAGTCTGGTGAAGAGGCATCTGCCCAACTGGTCCGTGCCGAGAGGGTATTCCCAGCTGGGCGGAAGGAGCCGCTCCGACATGTTTACGGTGACCGGATCGTTCGCAATAAGAAAAGGACCCGCCAGCGTTAAGATCAGCATGGCAAGCAAAATGCTCATGCCGGTCACAACCATCGGATCGCGCAGCATGCTTCCGAATACCGTGGGACGGGCATGCCGAGTGAATGGAACCGCTGCAGAACCAGAACCGTTCATGCCGTTCCCCCCTTGTGCAGGCGAATCCGGGAATCAAGGATGCCATAGATCAGGTCGACGACCAGATTTATGATAATAATAAAGGCTCCGCACAGCATCAGATATCCCTGAACCAACGGATAATCCCGCTGGAATATGGCTTCAACCGCCATACTTCCCAAGCCTGGCCAAGAGAACAAGGTCTCGATGACAACCGAGCCTGCAACCAAACTGCCGAAAGTCATGCCAAATACCGTCAATACCGGGATGAGGGCTGCACGCAGCGCATGCCGGAAAAATATACGCCACTCCGAAATGCCTCTTGCCCGCCCCGCGCGTATATATTCCTGGGACAAGCTGTCGAGCATGCCGGAGCGCAGCAAGCGCGCATGTACCGCCGCCAATCCGAAACCAAGCGAGACGGAAGGAAGAACGAATTCACGCCAGCCGCCGTGTCCCATTGTGGGGAACCATTGCAGTTTGAAGGCAAAGATATAAATCATGATGAGACCAACCCAGAATAGCGGCATGGAAGCACCAATAAGCGCAAATATTCGTCCCAATTGATCGGGAAGACCGCCCGGAAATTTCGCAGCCAGCATGCCGAGAGGCACGGCAAGGAGGAGCATGACCGCTAAACCGCCCATCGTTAGCTGCACGGTTGCGGGGAGACGATCCGCCATTTCGTCCAAAACCGGCTTCCCCTTAATTAACGAATCTCCAAAATCAAGCCTGAGCAAATTAGACATCCATTCCAAATATTGCACGTATATAGGCCGGTTGAGGCCGAGCTCCTCCCGGAGCGCGGCTTCATCGGCTTGCGTTACATGAACTTCGTCCGCCCGTAATAACCGAAGGACAGGATCCCCGGGCGCGAGCTTCATCAAGGAAAACGTCACCAGCGATAATATAAACAGGACGACAACCAATTGCAGCAATCGCGCTTTGACCAGTCTCAGCACATTACTTCACATCCATCTTATGGGTCACGATATAGTACTCTTCCGCACCCGGCTTCCAGTCGGTAATTCGCTTGTTGAGGCCCACGATGACATTGGGATAAACCGCATAAGCATGCGGAACTTCTTCCTTGATAATGGCTAATGCTTCCTGCGTGATTTCGTTGCGCTGTTGCACATCGCTAGTCGCGTTAAGACGTGTAATAACCGCAGTCAACTTCTCAATGCTGATATTCCCCGCATTCAGCGATCCCCCCGGCATCAATGCCGAGTTCAGGAAATAGCCCCCGTCGCCGCGGGGCGCGGACAAGTTGCTGTAGGTAACCATATCCCAATTCTTGTTCTCGCGTAAAAAGGTGTCGATGTTCTCCACGGTTTGAATGTTGATCGTAACCCCGGCTTTCGCCGCATCCGACTGCAGCAGCTGCGCGATAAGCGGCAATTCGGGACGAGCTTTGTAAGTCACGATTTCCAGCGTCAGCGGCTTGCCGTCCTTCGCCAGCTTCCCGTTAGCTCCCGCGGTGTACCCCGCTTCTTCCAACAGCTTCTTCGCTCCCTCTATATCCAGCTTCTGGACCGGATCTTGGCTGCCAAAAGGAAGACGTGTGTTGAAAGGTCCGTTGGCCGGTGTAGCATTCCCGAGCATGATGTCTTTGGCGATGCTTTCACGGTTCAGCAGCATGTCCAGCGCCTTGCGGACCTTTACATCCTTCACGGCTTCCCGACTCGGGTTGAAGAGCAGGAAATGGACGCGAAGTCCTGCTATCGTTTCGACGGTTAAGGCACTGTCCTTTTGTACGGAAGCAACGCTTTCGGCCGGAATCTGGGTGGCAATATCGGCTTCCTTCGATTGCAGCGCCAGCGCTCTGACATTACCGTCCTCATTGAACTTAAATGCGACTTCGTTCAACTTGGCAGCCCCATCCCAGTAACCGTCGTAACGTTCTAATAAAATCTCCACGTTCGGCGTAAATTTCTTCACCTTAAAGGGTCCCGTACCGACCGGGGCCGCGTTGAAGGCTTGCGTTCCCATTTTCTTCTCGGCTTCCACACTAATAATGGCTGAGTAAGGATTGATCAATTCCGAGAGTAGGGCAGGATGCGGCTCACTTGTCACAAGGGTCAATTCCTGCCCGGCCGCTGCCATGGAAGCGATCTTCAGCGCGCCTTTCAGCGACTTGCTCGCAGCGATTGAACGTTCCAGCGATGCCTTGACGGCTGTCGCATCCAATTTCAGTCCGTCTTGGAACGATACGCCGTCGCGAATGGTGAACTTCCAGGTCTTATTGTCCTTGGTTTCCCACTTTGTCGCCAGCCATGGCTGAACCTCCAGCTTCTCGTCCAGACGGACCAGCGTTTCAACAACCCCTGCCTTCAACACAATATAGTCATTGGCAGGATCAAGACTGCTGCTTTTAAAATGATAAATCAGCGTTGCTTGTTTAACTTTGTCAGATGCGTTCCCAGCCTTACCGCCGCTATCTGAAGCCGGTTGGGCATTCCCGGGAAGCTGCTCCTTCTGGCTGCAGCCGGCCAGCGCGATAACAACAACTAGCAAGCATGCATACAGAAGAACAAGTGTGCGTTTGGAATTGAACATCCATGTACTCAAGAACGGTTTCTTCCTTTCTATGCTATCGTTCTCATTCTGGTTTTATGTCGACACAAACCTCATTATAAACGTAATTATTACTATTTGTAAATGTAAATATTACGATTAGTAACAATGAGTACAGGACCGATTATGGAAGTATCCTGTATTTCCAGGATCCATGCCAAGTTATACGGAACAATCCATATGTACGGTAGCAGAAGGCTGCTCCATTACCCCAGATCATGGAGGTTCATTCATGCCAGAAGCAACTCGTATTGGTGATACGAATCAAAAACAAAAAATAAAAATCATATTGGGACTTGCCGTACCCACCATGATCGAAAACTTCTTACTAACCATCGTCGGATTTGTAGATACCCTGTTTGTATCCAGGATCGGTTTACATGAAGTAACGGCGATCGGAGTGACACATACGATTATTGCGGTCATATCGCCGTATTTATGGCAGTTGGGATCGGAGCCTCCTCGCTCATTGCCCGGTGCCTGGGTGCCGGGGAGGTCGATAAGGCGAAAGCAGCAGCACGGCTTTCCACAATGGTTGCAGCGATTACAGGTCTATTGTTCGGCATCGTCACACTCTTCTGTGCCGAATCATTATTACGTCTTATAGGAACCGGACCGCAGGCAATAGCGGTCGGGGTCGTTTATTTCCGGATCGTAGCCATTCCCTCCATTTTCATTTCCCTCATGACGGTGTTCGGCAGTATCTTACGTACAGCCGGCGATACCACGACCCCGATGAAGGTCGGCATTTGGATTAACTTGATTCATATCGGCTTGGACTACGTGCTGATCTTTGGTTTAGGGGACTGGGAGGGCTGGGGAATTGCGGGAGCCGCCTGGGCGACAATGAGCGTTCGGATCATGGGAGCGGCTGTCCTGTACTTGCGCAAAGGATCCTCGACTGCATTCACGCTTCCCTTGTTGAGGCTTTCCGCCCCCGCAGCCGCCGAGCGTTTAATGATGCGTTTAGGGCAAGTCTTTTATATGGGACTGATTGTACGGATTGGAACGGACGTATATGCCGCCCATCTTCTTGCAGGTCATATAGCAGCCGGTTTGTTTACAGAGGATTCGATATATCATCGAAATGGTGACCCTTGCACTCCGTATCGATGCGTTCGCGCAGCCGTTTCTAGCGATGAGTTTAGTTATCGCCGGAGCGCTACAAGGAGCGGGCGACACGAAAACCCCCATGTACAGCACGGCGATCGGCATATGGCTCGTACGCGTTGTCGGCATTTATGCACTGTGCTTCCACTTGGATATGGGAATTGCAGGGGTGTGGTTGGCTAATGCAATAGATCTTGCTATTCGCTCCGTTTTTTTATTGTACCGGTTCAGAAGACGTACGCGCCCGAGCTGCTTCTCGTTATTTGTCCATACCAAGAAAAAAACACCCGGCTAAGCGCTGGCCAGGTGTCTCGCTAATATCGGGATTGAAGTTATTCACATTCCGTTGCAGCAGGCTGCCGCTCATTCCAGTTTTGCAGCGAACCCTTGATGTTCGCTTCCTTCTTCTCCCCAAAATATTCGAAGGAAATATAGTGTGGGTACCCCCGCCGTTCAAGCTCCTTAATCAGCGTCCGATTATCAATGTCGCCTTCAAAAATAGGTACCGGGGTGCTCTTGTACCAGTTCGAATGATCCCATTTGTAGTTTTTCAAATGCACATGCTTTACCAAAGGATATAAAATGGGCAATGCATCCATTTGATCAATCCGTTCCACATTCAGGTTGGCTCCGTCAAAAACGAGCTGCAGCCGGGGGTGATCCACTTCCCGAATCAGCGTTTGCACGGATTCTGTGTTGTCGGCGAACGTATCATAATGAACTTCCACGGCGATATCGATTTCATATTGATCGGCCATGGACATGACTTTCTTCACGTCGCGCACGATTTGCCCCCATTGCTCCGGCGACGCGCGTCGCGATGAGATGTGCCCTACAAACGTACGAATCAAGGGGCACTTCAGCTGCCTGGCCACATCAAGCAAGCGGTTCATGGCTTTGAACTCCTGCTTCAAATCCTTCTCGCCTGAAAACCCGCCCGAGAACGTGGTGTATCCGCTAATAGCGGGAACCTCGAGTCCGTACTCCTGCAATCGGGCGTATAATTTATCCAACGGGCCATGTTCCTCCTGGTACCTTTCAATATGCCCCATCCACAGCTCGATCCCATCAAACCCAAGCGGATGCGCCCACTCCAACACTTTTTCGATGGGCCAATCTTTAAATCCCGAAGTGCATACGCTTATCTTCAAGCGGATTCCTCCTCCTGATATTCATGTCTTCATAAACGGAATCGTCCGATTCATGCTTCCCTAACCTCGATGCTCAATTGGTTAAGCACGGCGTTTCTCATCACATCGCTCGGCGCCTGCTGACCCGTCCATAATCGGAAAGACAAAGCCCCTTGATGAACAAGCATGCCTACGCCCCGATGCACATTAGCGCCGATTTTTTGCGCCTCCTTAATCAAGGCCGTCTCGTAGGGATTGTATATGATATCGCTTACGGTCAATCCCGGATGCAGCAGTGACGGAGCCAGAGGCATATGGTTCACATGAGGGTACATCCCTACCGGAGTTGCATTGATCAATAAATCGATGTCGGCCAGCCCTCTCTTCTCCATAACCGTATCCGTTACCGCTTCGGCCTCCACCCGCAAGGCCAACTGCTTCGCCAAGCTGTGCGAGCAGTCGGGCCGCGGGTCGAAAATATGCAGCCGTCCGACTCCCGCACGCGCCAGCGCGGCCGTAACGGAGCGCGCAGCTCCTCCTGCCCCGAGCACAAGCACATTCAACCCGGATACATCGATGCCGCAATCTTCCTGTAACGACTGAATATATCCGGTTCCATCCGTATTAAATCCGATCAGGCGGCCCCGGTCTAAGGAGATGGTGTTTACAGCGCCGATATCGCGCGCCAAGTCGTCAACCTCATCGAGCAGCTCCATAACCGCAACTTTATGCGGAATCGTGACGTTAACTCCCCGGAATCCAAGCGCTTTAATTCCGGAAATCGCGTCTTTTAACTCATTCGGCGGAACCGGGAAAGACACGTACTGATAAGGTAAGCCCAAAGCTTGATACGCCGCATTTTGCATAACCGCAGACATGGAGTGCTCGACGGGATACCCTAATAGCCCTGTCCATTTGGTTTGATTGCTCGTCATGACATCACTGTTCCTTTTTCTAATGCTCACCCTTGCATAAGCTGCGGTATTCGCTTGCCGTCATGCCTTCATGCTTGCGAAAAATTTTATTGAAATAAGAAGGATTATAGCCCACCTGCTTGGCGATATCATGAATCTTCCAATCCGTGGATCTGAGCAGTTCTTTCGATTTGTCGATTCTAACCTTGGTCAAAAAATCGATAAACGTCGTCCCGACAATTTGCTTAAAGCCCTTGCTTAAGCGGACGGGGTGAATGCCCAGCTGATCCGCGCATACTTCCAACGAGATATCGTTCATATAACATGTATCAATCGTATCAATCGCACTTTTTACGAAAGACTTTAATTGTGAATCCTGCGTTTCCGAATATTCCTTGGCGAAGGGCGCGAGCACTTTATCGTTGAACCATACGTGGATTTCATCCTGCTCCCGCTTTTTGACCAGTTGCTCGAATAAATTTTCTCCCTTGTAAAGATGATGAGGATTAAACCCGATCTGAATGATCGTCTGAAGTATACTGCCCAACAAATATAACGCCGACTGTAAAAGAGCAAACTCGGTCGTCCGATGGTCCCTCATATCTTCGAAAAATTGACCGATGAGTCTGCCCGCTTCCTCCCCGTCTCCGCGGCGAACCGCAGAATGAATCTCCTTTTCAAGTTGAAACGGATAATAGGAGGCATTGGTCATGGGAGGCAGGAATTCATCCATGTCCAGTACCTGATTGTTTTCCTCCAAAGTACGAAATGGCAGCGTTTGTCTGACTTCCTGCAGCACGTTCGGAATTTCACCGATCAAATCGGTCGATTTCCCGATGCTGATGATCACATTCAATTTCAAAAGCGCATTCAGCGTCGCGGTGATTTCATCGGCTAATTTAAACAGCTCGCTCTTGAATTGGCGCCAATGCTTCTCCGCCGGAAAAGCAACCATCAGTCCGATCGTTAAATCCTGAAAGTTAATGACGGCAGGAGCATCCAATTTACTGCAGGCTAATTCTTCGATAATGTTGGCTGCGGCAAACGTAATCAGTTGTCTATCCTTTTCCAGAAAATTGCCCGGAGAGTTAAAGAAGCCAACCAGTTGTACAACCATGATGGAAAAGCATTTCTCATCGACGTTCCAGCCGAAGTCAATCATGCGATCCCGCAGTTCTTTTTCTGTAAACGAATACAAATGCCCTTGAACGAGCTGCAATAAGAAGCCTTCTCTTAGCATGGACGACTGCTCTTCGATACGGAATTGCAAGTAATGGCTTTCGTGTATCAGCTGCTGCCACTGGTTCTTGATGAAAGAAAACTCGTCCGCTTCTCCGCCGTGCTTCCCGGAACCGGTTTCCCGGAACATGTTGACCAGATGATGAATCGGGCTGTATAGGCGCACCGAGCCGAACCAGGACAGAAAAATGGCGGTCGCAATGCCGACCCCGCTTACAACCAGGATCATTCTCGACATTAAAAGCACGGGAGCGATTAATTGGGAAACCGGTGTAGCCGTAATATAAATCCAGGTGGAATTCGCTCTGGAAAACTTCCCGTAGGAAACCGAATAATCTTCCTTGTTCCACTTCAGGATAAACGAATCGGCCTCCGTACTTCGCTTGAGCACTTCGTTGCCTAAAAAAACGGCCTGATCGCTTGGCGCTTGCACACCGTCCATTCCCGTCGTTACCCATTCTCCGTTTTCCTTGATAATAAAGGAGGACCCTTTCTTATCAATGGTCAGTTCACTGACCATATCATTGAATTTGGACTCGTTTAAAGTAATGATGAGCGCACCGAATCTGGGCAATGCATGGACTAAAGACAAGGATGTGCCCGCTTTGCGGATGGCTGCTTTCGTCCATAGAATAGACCGGTTATCCTGCAGCAACGTATGATAGATGTGGTTGTTTTCCTCGGTCAGCTGTATGATTCCTTCGTCCTCGGAAACGAGCAAACGCTGCCCGTCCACATACAGATAAACCTGATCGATCAACGTGCTTGAACCTTTAATAATCGATAATGACTTATAGAGCTCTTGCGTGACCAGGAATTGCTTGTAGAAATCGATATCTTTGAGTTTTTCGTCAAACTGCGGATTGAGCGCCCATTGGGAAGCGGTCAGCTCGATATGCGCAAGCTGTTCTTCAATTCGTTCCCGATCCTTCTCCAGCTGACTCCGATGGGTTTGCATCAATTCGTTCTCGATTTGTTCGGTGCCGATAAAGTAAAAGCTTAGACCGATCAAGGCCGCCGGGAAACAAGTGATGATAAGGATAATGATCAATATTTTTTTGTACAAATTGCCTTTACGCATCGCAACACTTTTGTATGACGTCATCCTGTTAATGAGTCTATGCACTATGCTTCGTCTCCATTGGTTTGTTAGAAAAGCTGAAGTCTGCTGCCGCTTGGAAGCTCCAATATCATACTAACTTACGGAGCCGGCATGATCAATCATAAGCTGCCAAGCCGCAGCATTCCAATGAAGCCGTATTCCGGCTTTATTCAGCAATGTCAACGTCAGCGCCAACAGCAGCCTTGACCCGTGCTTTGGTTCGCTTGATCATCACGATGGAGAATGCGAAAAGCACCAGGGAAAGCAGCATAATGGTCAACGAGATCGGCCGCTCGAAGAAAATGCTGAAGCTGCCGGATGACATAGCCATGGACTGAATAAAGGACTTCTCGAACATCGGTCCTAACACAAAGCATAAAAGCAGCGGAACGACAGGCCAACGATATTTATGAAAGATATATCCGATCACGCCAAACAGGAGCGATACAAATACATCGAACATGCTGTTATTGATGGAATATGCCCCGATCACGCTAAGAATCAAAATAATGGGAGCCATGATTCCATAAGGAATCCGCGTTAATTTGGCCCACAGCCCGACTAAAGGCAAGTTTAATACAAGCAGCATCACATTCCCGACAAACATACTTGCAATGATCGTCCAAACAAAGGGTCCGTGCTCTTCAAACAGGGTGGGCCCAGGCGTAAGTCCGTTAATCATCAGACCCGCCAGCAATACGGCGAGCGGCGTGGAACTGGGGATCCCCAGCGCAAAAAGCGGGATAAAGCCCGATGAACTCGTTGCATTGTTGGCCGCTTCGGGAGAGGCGACCCCTTCCATGGCCCCGTGACCGAATCTTTCGGGAGTTTTGGACACTTTCTTTTCCAAGTCATAAGCCAGGAAGGTTGTAACGGCTGCGGAACACCCCGGGAGCAGACCGAGGAAGAAACCAACCAAGCCTCCCCTGAGCATCGAATTAGACGTTTGGCGCAATTCCGACCATTTCGGATAAATATTGCCGATTTTTTGAATCGCGATCGTTTTTGTGTTTTCTTCCATTCCTTTGATCACTTCGGTGATAGCAAACAGGCCAATGACAACGCTGATCATGTCAATACCTGCCGTTAACGGTTCGAAACCGAAGCTGAAGCGCATCTTTCCTCCGGTCAGCCCCATCCCTCCCATGGAGAGCAAATAACCGAAAAGTCCCATGATCAACCCTTTTTTCAAAGAGTTGCCGGACAAGTTAACAATAACGGTAAGCGCTAATACCATGAGCGCAAAATATTCGGGAGGGCCGAATTTTAACGCTTGATCGGCAAGCATCGGTGCAAAAAATACGAGGCCGATGACCCCCATCGTTCCGGCAACAAAAGAAGCTATGGCGGAAATACCGAGCGCAGGTCCGCCACGGCCCTGTTTGGCAAGCGGATAACCGTCCAGGCAGGTCGGGACTGCGGAAACTTCCCCCGGAATATTAAGCAGGATTGCGGTGGTAGAGCCGCCATACATAGCGCCGTAATAAACGCCGGCCAACATAATGATGCCTTCTGTAGGTCCGAGTATCGTTGTGAACGGAAGCAAAATAGCAATGGTGGATGTAGGTCCAAGCCCCGGCAGCATGCCGACTAATGTACCGATTATAGCCCCCCACATGGCCATCATGAGGTTCATAGGCGAAAGGGCTTCTGAAAAGCCGTCTAACAGCAAGTTTATTGCTTCCATCTTAACCTTTACTCCCTTAGCCTAAAAATTTAAAATTCCCTCAGGGAACGGCATTCTGAGCCAATAAACAAAAATCAGGTAAATGACCGCTACTTGAATGGTCGAATAAATCGCCGATCTAAGCAAATTGTAGGAGCCGATGACCCTAAATAAAGCTATGGAAACGACGAACGTGCTAAGGGTATACCCTAAAAATTGAAGTAAAATCCAATAAACAAACATGATGCCTACGACGAGGAGCATCCCGCGCATGATTTTAGATTCGGGGAACTCTACCTTGAAGCGCTCCCCTTTCGCGAAGAGCATGAGCAGGCCGAGTAAGATCAAACCTGCGCCTACAACTCCGGGCAATAGGTAATCCCCGACAAACGTACTTACACGCTCGGGATATAAACGTATGGCTTCCGACACCGATATGCCGCCGAAGACGATACTGATCAGCCCGCCGATACGGTCTGACAACATAGGGTATCCTCCTTTCATTCCATGTTTCCTCCAGCCGGGCAAGAGGGAGAACGGTCTCCTGCTTGCCCACGGCTGCCCATCGAACATGCGATCGCATGCTTCCTATAATCGATAGGAACGATTATTGTTTCCTAGGAATTTTCAATGTTTCAGGGCTTACTTTAGCCGCGCCGGCATCCTGCAATAGCCAAGCGGAGGTTGACTGCCAGTCGCGCCAGAACTTCTCTGCTTCATCGCCGGAGATTCCCATAGGTACCACGGCCATTTTCTCCAGCAGTTTCAGGAATTCGGGATCCTTCTGCGCTTCCGAGAACGCTTTCACCAAACTTTGTTTAACAGAGTCAGGGGTATCCTTTTTCACCCAAGCGCCATAAAACGGTCCCCACGGAAGAAACTTCTTCATATCCGGCAACGTTTCCGTAATCGCCGGCACGTCCGGCAGTTCCTTCACCTTCTCATCGTTAACAACGGCAAGCACGCGTACCTTTCCGGCTTTCGCATTTTCGATCGCCGCCGACAAAGCTACGACCGACACGTCAATATGATTGCCGAGCAGCGCCGTGAGAATCGGGCCGTCGCCGTCAAACGGAACCATGTTGAATTTGGTATCGGAGATGGAATTGATCATCGTGGTGACCATGAATGAAAGTCCCCCGGGGCCGCTCGAACCCATTTTAACTTTGCCCGGATTCGTTTTCGCATCCTGTATCAGATCATTCAGCGTTTTATATTTGGAATCTTTCGGTACGGTGATCGTGGCTATACCGCGCCCCATGATGTTGACCGGATAAAATTCATGAAACCCCCGCTCCGAAAGCTGCAGCACGCCGTAGATGCCGGGATTTTCCGCTGAGAACAGCAAGGTGTAGCCGTCCGCCTTTTTATCATAAACGTACTGCGTACCTACCGTGGCGGTTGCGCCGGGCTTGTTCGTGATCGCAATCCCCTGGCCCAGCTTCTTCTCGGCAACCGTAGCTATGGCGCGCGAAACGAGATCGGTTCCTCCGCCCGCTCCGAACGGCACGATGCCCTCGATAGACTTGGTAGGATACTTCGGCTCAGAGCCGTTCGCAGAACAAGCGGTAATCATAAGCATGCTTGCGATTGCCGTAAAAACGATTCCCTTTTTCAAAAACTTTCCTTGGCTATGCAATTTCATTGAGTATTCCTCCTATAATCGCTATGGGATGATTAAATGATGGCGCCTTGATCGCGTAATTGCTTTTGCAAGCCCGCTATATCTATATCTTTCGGGGGCACATTCTGCTTACCGCTTAATGCGCACGCTACGCCTGCGGCATGACCTATCGCCATGCATTGCGCCATGACCCTGGTGGAGGCATTGGCATAATGCGTCGTCGAGATGGATCTTCCGGCGACAAGCAGATTGTTTACGTTTCGGGGAATTAAGGTTCGATAAGGAATTTGGTAATCATGATCCAAATATTTTTTTATCGTTTTGTTCTCTCGGGCATCGTGGTATTCGACAGGCCATGCTCCCCAACAAATCGCGTCTTCGAAGGACGCACCCTGCATGACATGCTCTTCGGTCAGAACAAAATCGGCAATGATCCTCCTTGACTCCCTGATGCCGATTTGCGTAGCGATTTCACTCAAATGGGCACTGCCGAACCCTGGAATCTTATCTTTCAAAAATTTACTGTATTCAATACTCGACCTCCTTCCTTCGATTTCCGCATACGTCATTTCCTTGGCGTTCAATGAAGAAAAATCGGATATCCAGTTCATGTTGCAAATGACGGAGTCGCCCACAGCCGACTCCATAAATACGCCGGCAGTCCGAAATAAATCGTATTCGCCGTCATCGATGCTTTGTTGAACCTTGTCCTTAAATGCTTGCCGCGTAATCGTTTTGGCTTCCTGAACCTTTACGTCCCCCATTTTGAACACGGTGGTCGCCGCCTGAATCTGTCCCTTTTCATTCCCGATTACATAAGGGGCGCCGGCCAGAGCGACAATATCCGCATCGCCGGTACAATCGATATAATTTTTTGAAAATACCCGAAAGATCCCTTCTTTATTCGTAATAATCGCATACTGGATCTTCGCGTGTTCTTGCTTAACCCCAATCACTTGAGTGTGTAATAATAGATGGATATTGCTGTAATTCAACAACACCCGATCGATGGCATATTTCAACAAGTGATGGTCGCATGTATCGGCGCGATGCTGCCCGAAATCGACGCCTTCTTGTACCCCGCCAAGCGCTCTCAACTCATCGAAGAGTTCATCTCGAATACCGCCTATAATCTTTTTTTGCTTGTCGGCCGAGTAAGCTCCGCAAATGGTGCTCACGGCCGCGGCGGTAGCCATGCCGCCTAGAAATCCGTATTTTTCAATAAGCAAAACCTCTGCTCCGCTCTTCGCCGCCCCAACGGCCGCCCCTATGCCCGCGAACCCCCCTCCCATAACAAAAACATCCGTATGGATATCCCCGGCAAATTTCAAACCTAATTCTTGTGCTGCTGCTTCAAACATTCGAACGCC
Source organism: Paenibacillus sp. EPM92 (assembly GCF_016586185.1). Lineage (NCBI taxonomy): Bacteria > Bacillati > Bacillota > Bacilli > Caryophanales > Paenibacillaceae > Paenibacillus > Paenibacillus sp. EPM92. The sequence goes on along the minus strand of NZ_BCPS01000044.1, from coordinate 3,107 downwards.
CACCTTATGAGTTATCCTAATTTTTGCTGCGCTTACTTCCCTCGGGACTTTTTGTATGCTTCATTCATTTCCTGGATATATTTCTGAAAGTTAGCATCGGCTTTCAGCTTTTGAACGAATTGATCCCAAGCTTCAATCGGTTCGGTTCCCATAATAATCTTCGTCTTCAGATCCTGGGATTTTTTGTTAACTTCCGGCATGTACTTATCTCCGGTTTCGGAAATAAGATTTGCCGCCGGGTTGGCCACGCTGTACTTCTCCCGTTCATCGAGCGTAAGTTTGTTTCTTTCGTACAAATCCTTCGGAATGCCCGTAGCGAAAGCTCTTAACGCATACTTGTCGTTCGTTGTGAACACTTGTCCGAAGACTTCCAAGGATACGTTATCCTTAACCGCTTGCTCCGTGGAAACCTTCATCCCGTTCACGACGTTGTAATGAATGCCCTCCATGCCGAAGTTCGCGATGTTGGCGATTTCATCCGTAGCTCCTTTATCCATCATGCTCAATATTTGCTTCATTTTGGATTCCGGCACCCTTTTTGAAATCGCATACATACCGAAATTGCCCGTATCCCGTCCGACAAATCTGCCCCCGGGACCCTGTACATAGTTTAATGGATAATAATCGGCTTTCGGTTCAACCTTCCGCAAATCTCTTAGCAGAATCCAGTCCTGGATGACGGCGGAGGAAAAGACGCCTCCTTTTCCCGCCTTCAGCTGATCTTTCATCCGGGAAAGCTTCATGACGGCAAAATCGGGGTTCACCAGACCTTCGGTGTAGGCTTTATTCCACCATAGCAGCGCTTCCCGGGTCCCGGGCAGCAGATCGGGATGAATGATTTGGTCGCCGTCTACTTTCCAACCGTTGGCATGATTAAATACGTCGCGAGCCCAAGTAAAATAACCCATGTTATCGGCTTCCACCATCCCGACAAACCCGGGGGTATCTCTTAACCCGTTGCCGTCAGGATCTTGTTCGGTGAACGCTTTCATGACTTGATACAAATCGTCCATCGTTTCCGGAACTTCAAGATTCAGCTTATCGAGCCAATCCTTACGAACGATTGGAATTCCATACTGGCCCACCGTGGGACGCGCGCGGGTAATGCCGTAAATTTTATTTTCGATTTTAATATTTTCCCAGGAATCTTTCGGAGCTGCCATCAAATTAGGGTAATGGGTAACGATGTCCGTTAAATCCCAGAAAACCCCTTGTTTCACCGCGCTAACAACGTTCGGCGCGAACGGGTTTTCGATCAACAGCAAATCCGGCAAATCTCCGGAAGCCAGGGTCACATTCATTTTGTCCAAGTAATTATTTGGAGAATACCACGTTATGTTCAGCTTGACGTTCAGCTTGTTTTCCAGCTCTATCCATATCGGATTATCCTTCAAAGGGGGTTCTGCACCGCGGAACGTAGTCATGATGCTTACCTCAAGCGGTTTGTCCGGATTTTGTTCTTTTCCTCCTTTGTTCATCCCGTTTTCGTTGCTTGTGCATGCGCTCAGTACGGAAGCCGTAAAACAAACCAAGACAAGCAGCGCCTTGACTCCTTTTCGACCTCTTTCTTTTCCAGGCATCTTATACCTCCTTGGCAATGTCACATTCATAAGGTAATTGATTTGGCGATTAGCGGCAACCATACTTTTTTTCCAGCCCAAGCTTCGCTAATTCGCTACCTTCCAAGCATGATAGCACTTTTTTTCGCAGCTTCAATCCCTTGAGAAAAAAATACTATAAGCACATTCAAATTCATGCGCGGTTGCTCCACGCTCACGGAACTCTGCGGCGATGGCCGGGAGTCAAGGTTTTCAAACCCGTGCCCTTCCGTTATAATAAGAACAATTTGAAGCACGGGAGTGGACGAATCATGAACTATAAAATGATCGCGATCGACATTGACGACACCTTGATCAACGATGACAAACAAGTAACCGAAGGCACGAAGAAAGCGCTTGCCGCAGCCATAGCCAGCGGCGTTGTCGTAACGCTCGCTACCGGCCGCATGTATGCGTCCGCCCGATCGATCGCCGAACAGCTCGGTCTGAACGTACCGTTGATCACTTATCAAGGCTCGCTTGTGAAAAACGCGATAGACGGCAACGTCTTGTACGAGCGCTGTGTGCCGGCTTCCGCCGCGCAGCTCATTTTCGATTATTGCGAGCGCAACGGACTGCATCTGCAGCTGTATGTGGACGACCAATTATACGTGAAAGAGCGTAACGAAAAGGCGGAAGCGTATGCCTCGTTATCCAAGGTCCCTTTCATCGTCGAACCGGATTTCCGATCCTTGGCCGGCAAGCCGTCGAACAAGCTTCTGGTGATCGACGAGCCCGACAAGCTGGACAGCGTCGCCGCCGAGCTGCGCGGGTTGTTGGGGCAGCAGGTGCACATTACGAAATCGAAGCCGCATTTTCTGGAGATCGTTCACGCGGAAGGAACGAAAGGACATGCGCTGGCTCATCTGGCCGGCCATTTCGGCTTCGATTTGGAGAAAGTCATCGCCATAGGCGACAGCTGGAACGACCGTGAAATGCTGGAGGCGGCCGGTCTTGGCGTGGCCATGGCCAACGCCGTCGACCCGTTGAAGGAGATCGCCGATTACGTGACGCTCAGCAACAATGAGGACGGTGTCAAACACGTCGTGGATAAATTCATACTCCAAACCGTTTAGCGAAAGGCGCGCGGTTCGGACGGACAAGAAGAGGCGAAAAGCGACAAGCCTCTTCTTTTTTCTTGTTCACCTTTGCAGTATTGCTACATATAGTTGGGTAAGGTTTCTATTAGGCATCAGCCTATCCGATAGCAACTTACTAGCAGAGGGGAGATTTACAATGGTTAAACCTACGAACGGAGATCCGGACCGCGGTCTTTTTCCCGGGACGCCGGGCGGACCCGGCGGCTTCCCCGGGCAGGGGCCCGGCGGTTTCCCCGGGCAGGGGCCCGGCGGCTTCCCCGGGCAGGGACCCGGCGGCTTCCCCGGGCAGGGGCCCGGCGGCTTCCCCGGGCAGGGGCCCGGCGGCTTCCCGGGGCAGGGACCTGGCGGCTTCCCCGGGCAGGGGCCCGGCGGCTTCCCGGGGCAGGGACCTGGCGGCTTCCCCGGGCAG